>DATCDX010000107.1:0-13215 GCA_036510475.1 Steroidobacteraceae bacterium | reverse complement strand
TGCAGATCGAGAATGAGTATTACAGCTACATCCGGCCGAAGCGGATTGCGCGCTCCGGCGAGCGCCCGACCAAAGCGCTGCAACGGGCCGGAGTGGAATACGTCGAAGTGCGTGCCCTCGATGTGAGCGCGTTCGATCCCGTGGGGGTCAATCAGAATAAACTGCGCTTCCTGGAGGCGTTTCTCGCCCTGTGCCTGTTGCGCGATAGCGAGCCGATCGGCCAAGACGAGCAAGCCGACCTCGATGGCAATCACCTCACGGTGGCGCGGCGCGGCCGCGAGCCGGGCCTCAAATTGAATCGTAACGGACGCGATTTTCCCATGGTCGAGTGGGCGCGCGAGTTGCTCGATGCGATGCAGGGTTTGTGCGAGATGCTTGATCACGGCGAGGCCGCGCGCCCGTACACGACCGCTTTGGAGCAACAGCGGGCAAAGATCGAGGATGTCGAGCGCACACCTTCGGCGCGGCTGCTGGCGGATATGCGGCAGAGCGGCGAGTCGTTCTTTCAGCTCGCCCAACGAATGTCGAAATTGCACAAGGATTACTTTCTCGGCCTGTACCCGCCCAACGAGCGCCGTTTGGCGGAATTTGCCGGAGAGGCGCGGGAATCGCACGAAGCTCAAGGCCGCATTGAGGCAGCCGACAAAACGGACTTCGACACGTATCTCGCCCGTTACTTGACATAATATAGAGCGGGGCCTCGCTACTCTTTTCCCTCAAAGAGTGGCCTGGGTCACTGAGGACGCGCGGCAACGCCGGTACGGTGCGAAATATGACCGTCAACCGCCTTCTCGCAGCCGATCTGCCGGACTCGCCGCACGCGCGCCAGCTGCGGGCGGGCTTTCCCTGGCTTAACTTCAACGCCGAACTCGAAGCGGAATTCCGGCGCACTCACTTCGATGAGAACCTACGCCACACGCGCGTGAACTTCTGCCTGGCAATCATCATTACCGTGGCGTTTTCCGCCATGGACTCGATGGTGCTGGGTCCTGAACTCAGCCGCGTGCCCAGCACCATTCACTTGCTGGTGATCATTCCGACTCTGCTCATAGGGCTCGCGGCGAGCTTCTCGCCGCAACGCCATCGCATCTATCCGCCGCTCGCGATGTTCGCCGGCACCATACTGGGTTTGAGCGTCGGCGGCATTCAGATCATAGCCACGCTCGGCGGCGTGTCGATCTTGTTTCCCTGCCTGATGCTCGCCATCATCTTCATCTATTTCATGGGTGGCTTGATTTTCTATCATGCGGTCGCCGCCAATATGATCGTGATGTTCGTCTATCTCGCCTTGGGCACCGCGCTGCAGCTGCCGGGCCGCGAGTTTGCCTACGATGCGCTGGTGCTGGTCGCCGCCAACTTGTTCGGTGCGTCGGTCGTGTACATGCACGAGAAGACCAGCCGCACGCGCTTTCTCGAAGCCTGCTTGCTGCGCGAATTGGTGGCACGGGACGGCCTGACCGGCATCCAGAATCGCCGCATGTTCGACCAGCACATTCAGCGGGTTTGGCAACAGGCCGTGCGCGAAGAGGAGCGGGTGGCGGTGCTCCTTGCCGATGTCGACTGTTTCAAGGACTACAATGATCGCTACGGTCACCAGGCCGGCGACGAATGTCTGCGCGCCGTCGCCGTGTGCCTCAGCCAGTGCGCGCGCAGGCCCTTGGACTTCGTCGCGCGCTACGGCGGCGAAGAGTTTGCGGTGGTGCTGTACGAGGCCAGCCGCGAATACGTTGCCGAAGTGCTGACACGCATTCAACGCTCCATCGCCGAACTCAATATTCCCCACGAGGCATCGCGAGTGGCCGGCCGTCTGACCTTGAGCATAGGAGCGGCTTTCATTTTGCCGACCAGCCAGCGCACCTACGAGGGATTGATCCAGTTGTCGGACGAAGCCCTGTACAGCGCCAAAGAGCAGGGCAGAAATCGCGTGGTGGTGATGGAAGCCGAATACCACAATTTGAAAACCGGCCGCTTCGACAAGCGGCGAGGGCAGCGCGCCGTTTAGCGATAGATCGCGATCCGCGCCTCTTCTCCCGACCTGCGGCTGGCGCGGAACATTCCCTCGGAATTGAATTCCATGGCGATCTCGCCCCGCGGATCGATTGCGATCACGCCTCCGTCGCCGCCGAGCGCCGGGAGTTCTTCGAGTACGACCTCCCGCACCGCCGTTTCCAAGTCGCGGCCGCCGAAGCGCATCCGCGAGCAAATATCATGAGCCACCGCGGCGCGGATGAACATTTCTCCATGTCCCGTGGCCGACACGGCGCAGGAGCGGCCGTCGGCGTACGTGCCCGCACCGATGATGGGCGAGTCGCCGATGCGGCTGTACTGCTTGCCGGTCATGCCGCCGGTGGAAGTGGCCGCTGCCAACCGGCCACTGCTGTCCAGTGCGACCGCGCCCACGGTGCCGACATGCGATATCGTCAGCGCGGAAAGGCCGGTGTCGCCGCCGCGGATGCGCTCGAGCTGCTGCCACCGTTCCTGAGTGTGGAAATAGCTGCGCGGCACGAAGGCGAAGCCCCGGCTCAGCGCGAACTCTTCCGCACCAGCAGCGCTCAGCATGACGTACTCGGAATGCTCCATGACGGCGCGCGCCAATGCCACCGGGTTCCTGATATGAGTCACGCCGCACACGGCTCCGGCCTTGAGGGTGCTGCCGTCCATGATCGCCGCGTCCAATTCGTTGCGGCCGTCGAGCGTGAACACCGCGCCGTGGCCGGCGTTGAACAACGGGTTGTCCTCGAGCGTCACGACGGCGCGCGTCACCGCATCCAGGCTCGAGCCGCCTGCTTGCAACACGGAGAAACCTTCCTCGAGCGCCTGCGCGAGGCCGGTCCGGTATTTCATTTCCGCGTCGCCGCGCATGCTGGCCCGGGGCAGGGTGCCCGCGCCGCCATGAATCGCTAGTCCGTACATTTTAAGGTGGCCTCCTCTGGCCGCTCAGCGGGCGCAAGGCTATCATCATTCGCAGATGAATCCATTTCCCAGGACGGGGGCCATCAAAAGCCTCCTCATCGCGAATCGCGGTGAAATAGCCATTCGTGTCATGCGTGCCGCAACCGAGCTCGGCGTTCGCACGATTGCCATCCATTCGCAAGAAGACCGGTTCTCGCTGCATCGGACCAAGGCCGACGAAAGCTACCTGGTCGGCGCCGGCAAGGGACCCATCGACGCCTACCTCGATATCGCCGATATCATCCGTATCGCCACCGAGGCCCGGGCCGATGCCATTCATCCGGGCTACGGGTTTCTGTCCGAGAGTCCTGAATTTGCGGAAGCTTGTGCCGCCGCCAAAATTGTATTCGTGGGACCGCTGCCCGACACCATGCGCCGCTTGGGCAACAAGGTCGAGGCGCGCAATCTGGCGGCGAGCGCGGGAGTGCCGGTGATGCCGGCGACCCCGCCATTGCCCGCCGACGACGCCCAAGTGCTGGCCATGGCGGCCGACGTCGGCTACCCGCTGATGCTCAAGGCGAGCTGGGGAGGCGGCGGCCGCGGCATGCGCATCGTCGAGGATGGCCGCGACCTCATCGAGACCGTGGCTGCGGCGCGCCGCGAAGCCAAAGCGGCCTTCGGCAAGGACGAGGTGTATCTCGAAAAGCTGATCCGCCGCGCGCGGCACGTCGAGGTGCAGATCCTGGGCGATTCGCACGGCAACCTGGTGCATTTGTATGAGCGGGATTGCACCGTGCAGCGGCGCAATCAAAAGGTCGTCGAACGCGCGCCCGCGGCCTTCCTGACCGATGCGCAGCGCACGTATCTGTGCGAAGCAGCGCTCAAGATCGGCCGCGCGGTGGCTTATCGCGCAGCCGGAACAGTCGAGTTCTTGCAGGACGCCGACAGCGGGAAATTCTATTTCATCGAAGTCAATCCGCGCATTCAGGTCGAACATACCGTCACCGAATGCGTGACCGGCATCGATCTGGTCAAGGCGCAAATCCGCATTGCCGCCGGAGCGCACATCGGCACCCTCGAGAGCGGTGTGCCGCCACAGGAAGAGATCCGCGTCAACGCGCACGCCTTGCAATGCCGTGTCACGACCGAAGACCCGGAAAACGACTTCGTTCCGGACTATGGCCGCATCACCGCTTACCGCAGTCCCGCCGGTTTCGGCATACGGCTGGACGCGGGAACCGCTTATGCGGGCGCCATCATCACGCGTTTCTACGACTCCCTGCTGGTCAAGGTCACGGCCTGGTCGCCGACCCCCGAAGAGACGATCGCACGCATGCACCGCGCGCTGTGGGAGTTTCGCATTCGTGGTGTGGTGACCAATCTGCGGTTTCTCGACCAGCTGATCACGCATCCGCGTTTCGCGTCCGCCGACTACACCACCAAGTTCATCGATCAAACGCCGGAATTGTTCCGCAGCCCGCGCAAGCGCGATCGCGCGACGCGGTTGTTGAGTTTCATCGGCGACGTGATCGTAAACGGCAATCCCGGGGTCAACGGCCGCGCTAGCCCTAAGCAGCCCGTGTTCCCCAAGCTACCGCGGGTCGCGTTGCCCGTGCCGCCGCCCGGCACCAAACAAAGACTCGACGAGCTCGGGCCTGAAAAGTTCGCGGACTGGATGTTGCGGGAACCGCGTGTCCTGATAACCGACACCAGCATGCGCGATGCCCATCAGTCGCTGCTCGCGACGCGGCTGCGCACCCACGACATGGAGTTGATCGCACCGTACTATGCCGCTCTCTTGCCGCAGTTATTTTCGGTGGAATGCTGGGGCGGCGCAACTTTCGATGTCGCCATGCGCTTCCTGCGGGAAGATCCCTGGGCACGCCTGGCGGCATTTCGTGAGGCGATGCCCAATCTTCTGTTGCAGATGCTGTTTCGCTCGGCCAACGCGGTCGGCTACGCGAATTATCCAGACAACGTGGTGCGGCACTTCGTCGCGCAGGCGGCCGCGGCCGGCGTCGACGTATTTCGAGTTTTCGATTGCTTGAATTGGGCCGATAACATGCAAGTCGCCATCGAGGCGGTCAGGCGCACGGATCGGCTCTGCGAGGCCGCGATTTGCTACACGGGCAATCTGTCGAATCCCCGCGAGACCAAGTACGACCTGAAGTACTACGTCAAACTCGCCAAGGAATTACGGGCGATGGGCGCTCACGTGCTCGCGATCAAGGATATGGGTGGTCTGTGCCAGCCGCGGGCCGCGGCGTTCCTGGTCAAGGCGCTCAAGGAAGAAGTGGGACTGCCGGTTCATTTCCATACTCATGATACCAGCGGCATCGCGGCGGCCAGCGTGCTCGCCGCGATCGACGCCGGCGTCGATGCGGTGGATGGCGCCATTGACGCCCTCTCCGGACTGACCTCTCAGCCGAATTTGGGCTCGATCGTCGAAGCGCTGCGCTTCGGTACTCGCGATTCGGGGCTTGATCCCGATAAATTGCGGCTGATTTCCGCGTACTGGGAACAGGTACGCCGCGGCTACGTTGCCTTCGAAAGCGATATTCGCGCCGGCGCATCCGAGGTCTATGTGCACGGCATGCCCGGCGGCCAGTACACGAACTTGCGCGAACAGGCGCGCTCGCTCGGAATCGAAGAACATCGATGGCCGGAAGTCGCTGCGGCCTACGCAGAGGTTAACGAGATGTTCGGCGACATCATCAAGGTTACGCCGACTTCCAAAGTCGTCGGCGACATGGCCATCACCATGGTCACGAGCGGCCTTACCCGCGAATCGGTGCTCGATCCCGCGGTGGACATCGCGTTCCCTGATTCCGTGGTGCAGTTGTTCCGCGGCGAACTCGGCCAACCGCTCGGCGGTTTCCCCGCCGGTCTGCAGAGCAAGGTACTGAGGGGCAAATTACCGCTCTGCGCGCGCCAGGGTGAGTTGCTGCCGCCCGCTGACCTTGCGGCTGAGCGCGCCGCTGCGCAAGCCCGGGTCGGTCGAGCGATTTCGGAATATGAACTCGCCTCGTACTTGATGTACCCGAAGGTGTTTGTCGACTACGCGGCCGATCGGACCGCATTCGGCGATGTCAGCAGCCTGCCGACGGCGGTGTTCTTCTATGGAATGCAGCCGGGCCAAGAGATCAATATCGACCTGGAGCGGGGCAAGACGCTGATCGTGCACTACGTAACCACCAGTGAACCGCACGAGGATGGCACGCGCACGGTGTTTTTCGAATTGAATGGCCAGCCGCGCCCCATCAGGATCGCAGATCGCAGCCAAAAACCCAAGCGGCCGCCGCCACGCAAAGCCGAGACCGGCAACCCGAGCCATGTGGCCGCCCCCATGCCCGGTACGGTCGCCACGGTGCCGGTGCACGTGGGCCAGAAACTGGCTCGCGGGGATGCCCTGTTGACGCTCGAGGCGATGAAAATGGAGACCACCGTGCGGGCGGAGCGTGACGGAGTGATCAAGCAGATTTTAGCCAGGGCCGGCCTGCAGGTGGACACCAAGGACTTGTTGATCATCTTCGAATAGCGACTAACGAATAGCGACCAACGACCAACGACCAACGACCAACGAACAGCGACCAACGAACTCGCAGCGCTCAGCCCTGTCTTTGCGGGACCGTCACTTGCAGCCCATCCAGATCCGCCGTGATATGGATCTGGCAACTGAGGCGGCTGTTGGCGCGCGGTTCCCAGGCGTTTTCCAGCATGCCTTCCTCCATTTCCTCGCATGGGTCAAGCTTCGGCAGCCAAGAGGGCTCGATGTAGACGTGGCAGGTCGCGCATGCGCAGGCGCCGCCGCATTCGGCCACCACGCCATCCACATCGTTTTGCCGCGCCACCTCCATCAGCGTGACACCGATGGGCGCATCGATCTCGCGCCGCCTGCCGTCGGGCTCGTTGAACACGATCTTGGGCATCAGACGGCTTCTTTCAGCCCAATTTGCGGGTCCGCCATTTTTTCCACATTCAACGGGGTGCGCTCCGCAATGAGTTTGCGGGCCGCCATGTAGTCCTTGGAATGGTTCACAGCCTCGACCGCGAGCAATTCCCGGCCCTTGAGGTAACAGACGCTGAAACTGCGCGTGGCCGGATCGCCCCGCAATACTTGGCTGTCGTAGTCCTGCGAGAGTCCGACGATCAGCAGCTTATTGTCGTACTGGTCGGACCAGAACCAAGGGACCCGGTCGTGCGTGGTGGGCCGCTCCAGCATATTGAGCGCAGCGGTTTTGGCTTGCTCGTACGCATTGTCCACAGACTCTAAGCGCACTCGCCTGCCGAAGCGCAGCGACGGATGATTGGTGCAATCGCCCGCGGCATAGATGGCTGCATCGCTGGTGCGGCAGTATTCGTCGACCACGATGCCGTTGTCGCAGGCGAGGCCCGCATCGTTCGCGAGCTCCGTCGTCGCGATGGCGCCCACGCCTACGATCACCAGATCCGCGGTATGGCTGGTGCCGTCGGCGCAAACCACTCGCTCGACTTTTCCCTGGCCTTCCAAGCGAACCACCCGCGTGTCGCAAATGAGATTGACGCCCTGCGTGCGATGCTCCAAGGCGAAAAACTGCGAGACGCTGGGCGCGACCACGCGATTCATGACCCGGTCCGCCATTTCCAGTACCGTGACCTCGCAGCCCATCTTGCGGCAGGTCGCTGCCGTTTCGAGCCCTATGTAGCCGCCGCCGATGATGAGCGCCCGCGCACCGGGCCTGAAACCCGCTTGTATGGGTGCCACGTCGGCAATGCCGCGCAGATAGTGCACGCCCGCCAATTCGGCGCCCGGGCAGGTCAGCCGGCGCGAGGTGGCGCCGAGGCAGAGCAGCAACCGGTCGTAGTTAAGCATCTCGCCGTCCGCTAGCTCGACCTGGTGCGCCGCCGGATCGAGCCGTACCGCCCGCGCCCCGAGCTTAAGGTCGATCCGATGCTCGTCGTAGAAGGATTGGTGCCGGAACGGCAGCCGGTCGACGCCAAGTTCCCGGGACAGGAATTTTTTCGACAGCGGCGGACGCTGATATGGCAACTCATTCTCCTCGCTGATCAATACCAGGCGACCGCCGAAGCCTTCTCGTCGCAGGGTATCGACGGCCTGTGCGCCCGCCTGGCCGCCGCCTATGATGAGGATGGTGGAGATCATTGGATTCCTTGCTAGTATTGACGCCGCCAGGGTCGACGGGAGCCTAGAATGAAATTGATTACCGCCATTATCAAGCCCTTCAAGTTGGATGACGTGCGCGCGGCACTCTCCGAGATCGGGGTTTCGGGTATGACGGTAACCGAGGTCAAGGGTTTCGGGCGCCAACGCGGCCACACGGAACTGTACCGCGGCGCGGAGTATGTCGTCGACTTCGTGCCGAAGACCCGCATCGAGGTCGCCGTCAAAAATGAACTCGTCGATCAGGTGATGGAGGCCATCGTGGGCGCTTCGAAGACCGGTAAGGTCGGCGACGGTAAAATTTTCGTCACCGATATCCTGCGGGTTTTGCGCATCCGCACCGGCGAGAACGACAACGCCGCATTATAGCCGCGCCTTGGGATGAAGCGGATGAAGCTAACCGAGGGTGGCTGGCTGCTCGCGTTCACGGTGCTGGTCACCGCGATCGCCGACCCGGCGTTTGCGGCGAAATTGACCGACACGCAACACACCCGCATCGAGGAGCCGCGTCCCGCGGACGTGCCGAGCGATGCGGCGCTGGAAGCCGCCGGCGCCGTCATCGGCAAGGTTGACATCGACATTCGCGACATTTTCAATCTAAGCGATCCGCGCGAGAATAACGGGCTATTCCGGCTCGCGAATCATTTGCACATTCGCACCAAGCGATCGACCATAAAAGCGCAGCTCTTGTTCGCCAGCGGCGACAAATACCTGGCACGCAAGCTCGCGGAAACCGAGCGGCTGTTGCGCCTCCTATCCTACGTTTACGACGCGCGCGTAGTGCCGGTGCACTACGCAGACGGCAAAGTCGACGTCAAAGTGGTTACCAAGGATGTTTGGACCTTGAGCCCGGGCATCTCGCTGGGCCGCGCCGGCGGCACCAACGATACAAGGTTCAACATTCAAGACACGAATTTCTTCGGCTGGGGCAAGAGCGTGCAGGTATCGCACGGCAGCACCATCGACCGCACCAGCGATACCGTGGCATGGGGAGATCCGAACGTGTTCGGCTCGAGATGGACCGCGGCGCTCGCCTACTCCGATTCGAGCGACGGCTCGGAGCGTTCAGTGCAGGTGGCGCGGCCGTTCTATTCGCTGGATGCGCCGTGGAGCACGAAAATCACGGCGTTGAGCTTCGACCGAACCATTTCCCGCTACAACCTCGGGGAAATCGTCGATCAGATCAACGACAATCAAACGTCGTACGAGCTGAGCGGCGGCCTTTCGAGCGGTCTGTACGACGCTTGGACGCGGCGTTTGACGTTCGGCATGCGCTATGACCGCAATCTATTCCTGCCCACGCCGACCACGGCGACTCCGGCAAAACAGCTGCCGCCGGACCGGACTCTGTCCTATCCCTTCGTCGGGTTCGATCTTTTGCAGGACAACTATGCGAAGATCGGTGATCAGAATCAGATCGGCCGCACCGAAGATTTGTATTTCGGGACCGAGGTCAGCGGCGAAGCGGGCCTGTCGAACGGCGCATTCGGCGCTGATCGCAATGCCATCATGTTGGCCGCGAAGGTGCTGCGCGGCATTGAGTTGTCGGAGCAGCAGCAGGTTTTTTTGACCGGTGATTTCTCATCCCGCGTCGAGCAAGGTCACCCCCGCAACTTGATCGCCGACGCGGGCGCCAAATACTACTGGCGCTGGCGGCCGGATTGGCTGCTGTACGCGGAAGTCTCGGGCACGGTCACCGATTCGCTGGACCCGGACATGCAACTGTTGCTCGGCGGTGATAACGGCCTGCGGGGTTATCCGCTGCGCTACGAGTCGGGCACCTCTCGAGCCTTGGTGACCGTGGAGCAGCGCTTCTATACCGATTGGTTCCCGTTTCGCCTGGCGCGCGTGGGCGGCGCCATTTTCGCTGACGCGGGCCGTACCTGGGGCAACGGCGTTATCGGCAATAGTGATCCGGGGTTGCTGCGAGACGCGGGCTTTGGCTTGAGGCTCGGCAACACGCGTTCCGGCCTCGGCAATGTATTGCACATCGATTTCGCCTTTCCGCTCAACAATATCGCCGGCATCCAAAAATTCCAATTCCTGGTGCAAACGATGCAGAGTTTCTAGGATGCATCATGAGCCGGCATCATGGCGTGCGCGCGCGGCTTTGCGGCGCCGCGAGTAGAGCCATAGAAAACCGATGCAAACGGCAAAGTTGAGCACCCACCACCATATTTGCCGGCTGCTGTTCCCTGCCTCGGATTGACCGGTGGCGTTGGCGATTTGCAGCGTGCCTTTGAGACTCTCGCCGCCGCCGCCGCCCTGCGCCACCTGAAATTCGACCACCGCCGCTCCGGGCAGCCGCAAGTCCTTGGTCTGCAGCGTGTAGCTGCCGTCGGCATCGATGGTGGCGGGGTGGCTGACGCCGCGCAACACTACGCTGAGCGCGGCATCACGCACGGGCGAGTTGTCGATCAGGCGGCTCAGGTGAATGCTCATCCGATCGCCGCTCACCAGCCCCACCGCCAACAGGTCGGCGGAACGCGCTGCAACCCGCGGCGCCGCCTCAGGTTCTGCGGAGGCCGCGAACGCGCCGGTGACGGCGGCCGCGGCCACTAACATGGCCGAGAACAAGCAGCGCGCGGCGGCCCATTTTCTCAAAGCAGGAAGCCCCAGATGCCCATCGCGGTGCCGGCAATGGCGGCCAGCACACCGAACAGCGGGAAAAAGCTCTTACGCGCCAAAAAATACAAGGAACACAGCACCAGGCCGAGTTCCAGAAAGCCTTCGCCGATGTCGAAGCGCAGCGCGCGCCGTTCCTCGACCGCCGTTGCATCGTCCTTCGCCCGCGCATCCCTCTGCACGTTCACGGCGTCACTGGAGTACTTGTCGCGCGCGGCGCTAAGTTTGCGTGTCGAGGCTTCCGTCTTGGCGGAATCCGGCTGCAGGGTCTGCAACAGGGTCAACGCCACCTCGCTGGTATTTTCGCGAATCTTCTTCGCTTGGTAGTACGTCCAAAGATCGTTCGACTCGGTTCTATGAATGACCGCTTCGGTGTGCGCGCGATGCGATGCAATGGTGATCACCGACAGGAGAATGCCGACCACCCCGACCAGGACTCCGACTTTGCGCGTATTGGGATCGGCGCGATGTTCAGGCGTGACTTCGATTTCAGGCATGGTGCAACAGCTTCCTGGTCACTTGACGACGTGCAAACGCGGATTGGTCCGTGAGATACCGAGAACGCCGCTGCGCACCACTTCAACGATCTCACCGAACGCGCCGACACTGGCGATGAATTCGCCGATCTCGGTTTCAGTGCTGGTGAGCTCGACGATGTAGCTTCTGGGGTTGGGCGACAACACCTTGCCGCCCACGCGGCGCAGCAGCGTGCCGACGTCGTCGATGTGCCCGGCGGCGATTTGCAGTTTGATCAGCAGCAATTCGCGGGCGAGAGTGTCGCCGCCGGTCATGTCCTCGACCGCCACGACATCCACCAGCTTCAACAGCTGGGCGTTGATTTGCGCAATCACGTGGTCCGAGCCGACGGTGACCAGGGTGATCCGGGACACCGTGGGATCATTGGTGGGAGCGACCGACAGCGATTCGATGTTGTAGCCGCGGGTGGATATCAGCCCGGTGACGCGAGTCAGCGCCCCGGCTTCATTCTGGAGGAGTATTGCTATGAGGTGGCGCATGACTGCGCAGGATACGGGAGCATGGCACTTGGGCGCCAGAGCGAGAACTGCTACGCTTTCAAGGTGAAAGACCGTTACGACATGTTAAATCAAGCCACGCATCCGCTGGCGGGCGCCAGCATGACCTGCGCGGAAATGCTGGTTCAAGTGCTGGCCGACGAAGGCGTCGACACCATTTTCGGCTACAGCGGCGGCGCTATTTTGCCGATTTACGACGCCGTATTCCGTTATAACCAGGAACACCAGGCTTCGATGCCGCTGATCGTCCCTGCCAATGAGCAGGGCGCCGGCTTCATGGCCGCGGGCTATGCGCGGGCGAGCGGCCGGGTGGGCGTCGCCCTGGTGACCTCCGGCCCCGGAGCGACCAACACGGTGACGCCGGTGCGCGATAGCCTGGCAGACTCCGTGCCCATCGTCGTGATCTGCGGTCAGGTGGCTACCACCGCCATCGGCACGGATGCGTTTCAAGAAGCGCCGGTGCCGAGCATCATGGGCGCCGTGGCCAAGCATGTTTTCCTGGTCACCGATCCGACGAAGTTGGAGGCGACGGTGCGCACGGCGTTTGAGATAGCGCGCACCGGCCGCCCCGGCCCGGTGGTGCTTGATGTGCCGAAGGACGTGCAGAACTGGCGCGGCGTGTTCCAGGGATCGGGCCGTTTACCCGTGCCCGGCTATCGGCAGCGCATGCACCGCTTGGAAGCGGCCAAGTTGCCCGCGGCGGCCTGCGCCGATTTTTTTGCCGCGCTTAAGCGCGCGAAGCGCCCGCTGATCTACGCGGGCGGAGGCGCCATCAACGGCAGCGCGGCGCACGCGTTGCGCGAATTCTCGGCGGAATTTCAGATCCCGGTGGTCACGACCCTGATGGGCATCGGCGCGGTCGACACCACGCAGCCACTGTCGATGCGCATGCTCGGCATGCACGGCACGGCGTTCGCCAATTACGCCGTCGACGATTGCGATTGCCTGCTGACGCTCGGCGCCCGCTTCGATGACCGGGTCGCCGGCAATCCGGAGAAATTCGCCGGCAACGCCAAATTCATCGCGCATTTCGACATCGACGGGTCCGAGATCAACAAGGTCAAGCACGTCGATTGGAGTCACGTGGGCCTTATGCCGGACGCGCTGCTCACCTTGCTGGATTACGGCAGGCGCAACGGCTTCAAGCGCGATTGGTCGCCGTGGCATGCCCATTGCGATGCACTGAAGTCGAAGTACGCCATGAATTACGACCGCGACAGCGCTCTGATCCAGCCGTACTACGTCATCGAAGAAATCAATCGACTGACGGGAGGCGAGGCCATCATCGCCACCGGCGTCGGCCAGCACCAGATGTGGGCCGCGCAGTATTTCGATTTCCGCAGTCCGCGTCTGTGGCTGACTTCGGGGAGCATGGGTACCATGGGCTTTGGTCTGCCGGCATCGATCGGCGCACAGTTCGCACAGCGCGGCCGTTTGGTCATCGACGTGGACGGCGACGCCAGCATCCGCATGAACATCGGCGAGCTGGAAACCGTCACCACC
>DATCDX010000106.1:0-6514 GCA_036510475.1 Steroidobacteraceae bacterium | reverse complement strand
CTGCGAATCGACGCAACGCGGATGCAGCGGAACTCGAACGGCTGGCCGACTCATTGACCAGCACCGTGGTGACGGTCGACGCAACATCGCCGATATCATCCTCCTCACGTACTTTACGTGCTTTGCCCGTGCTACCCGTTTCACCCGTGCTACCCACTTCACCCGCGCTACGCGCTTCACCCGCGCTACGCGCTTCACCCGCGCTACCCGCTTCACCCGTGCTCCCCGCTTTGCCCGTGCTCCCCGCTTCGCCCGCGCTCCCCGCTTCGCCCGCGCTACGCGCATCACCCACCGCGCAGGCGCCCCCGGCATCGTTGCCGCGGCTCTCTGCGACCCATGCCGCCGTGTCTCTGTTGCTCGAACGACTCAAGGTGAGCCACGCCGAGAATTCGGCCGAACAACTCCTGATCGCCGACTTAGCGCTCGCGATCAACGACTCGGCATTGGCCGCCGTCGTGGCTCGCGCGGCCGACTTGATCCAGCAACGCGCGGAGCTGCTGGCGCGCGAGCGCCTGCATGCCGCCGCGGTGCTGTCGAGCGTCACGCAGCGGCTCGAGGAAATGGCGGCCTATCTGACCGAGTCGGGCAACGCCAGCCGCAGCCGCTATGACGACACGCAATCGCTCAATGAGACGGTGATGTCCCAGGTGCGGGACCTGTCCGACGAGGTCAGCAGCGCCACGGAATTGGGATTGTTACAGTCGTTGGTGAACACGCGCTTAGAGTCGGTGGTCAAGCAGGTTTGCGACTTTCGCGCGCGCGAAGAGCATCGCTTGCAGGAATACACCGGGCGCGCCGAACACATGCGTTCGCGCATCGAGGATCTCGAGCGCGAAGCGCAGGAACTGCATTCCAGGTTGGACCGGGAACAGCACGGCGCGCGACTCGATTCGCTGACCGGTGTCGCCAATCGCAAATCGTTCGACGAGGGGTTCGCGCAAAAAATGGCCGCGCGCTCGCGCAGTGGCGAGCCCGTGTCCATGCTGCTGTGGGATATCGACAATTTCAAACTCATCAACGACAGCTATGGCCATCGCGCCGGCGACCGCGTCCTGCAGAGCGTGGCCGGATGCTTCTCATCGGCGGTGCGCGCCAGTGATTTTGTAGCCCGCATCGGTGGCGAGGAGTTCGGCATGCTACTGAGCGGACTACGGTTGGACGCAGCCACGCGCACCGCCAACGAGGTGCGAACGGCGGTCGAAGCCCTACGATTTCATTTTCGGGGGACGCCGGTACGCGTCACCGTGTCCTGCGGGCTCACCGAATTGCAGGCACAGGATACGGCGGAAGCGGCCTTCGATCGCGCCGATGCGGCGCTGTATCACGCCAAACATGGCGGCAGGAATCGCTGCGTGGCCGCGTTGCTGCCAAGCGCCGTTCCGGCCTAGCTGACGGCGCAGCGCTACACCGACAACCGGCAGCTCCGCTTACAACCCGAGAAAGTCGCTGAAGCGGCCGTACGCGACGGCCGCACGCACGCCGAGTGGCCAGCAGGCGTGGAATCGCATCCCCTTCATGCCGGTAACCGGCATGTCGAACTGGGACGATCGGTCCATGATTCGCCCCGCCAACTGCGCGCCCATGGCCGTCGCCATCGCCACCCCGCGTCCATTGAACCCCAGGCACGCCAAAATGCCGGCGGCCGGCTCATGAATGTGCGGATACTGATCCGCCGTCATGGCCAATCGGCCACCCCAGGCATGGGTCCACTGCGCGCCGCCTAAGGCCGGCCAAAGCTTTCGCGCATAGCTCAATAGATACGGTATCGCGGACGCGTGTGAAATCTCGCGCACCGGTCCGCGTCCGCCGATCAACAGACGTTGGCCGCTGTCCACCCGGTAGTACACCGTCACCGTACCGCTTTCGTACAGCGCCGCGCGACTCGGCATCACGCCGCGGGCGATCGCGTCCGGAAGCGCGGCAGTAGCCGCAATTGCGCCGAAAACCGGCACGATCGTGCGCCGCAGATTTGGCCAAAGATCATCCGTATAGCCGTTGGTCGCAAGCACTACCTGCGTTGCCGACACGATGCCGGCGGCGGTGCGGATCTGCCAGGCGCCGCCGGTCCGCACCAGCGCCAGCGCGCGCGTGCCGCCGTGCAGGGCCGCGCCCGCGCGCGACGCGGCGCCCGCGAGTCCGCGCGCGAAGCTCAATGGATTCAAATCACCGCCGCGGCGATCGAGCATCGCGGTCAGGTAACGCTGCGTGCCGGTCGCCCGCGCCAGAGCCGAGCCCTCCAGCATTTCGACCGGGGCACCGCGGCGCGCCAGCTGCTCAGCGCTGATGCGCACGCGCGCCGCATGTTTCGGCCGTATCGCGGCGCGCAGCGTTCCGTTGCGCCGCGCATCACAGCGAAGGCCATGGCGTTCGATGAGATCAAAGACGAACGCCGGCGCCGCGCCCGCGAATGCATTCATGCGGCTTCCTAGCTCCATGCCGAAATCGCGTTCAACAACGTCAGGATCATGCTTGAGGCCAGGATTGACCTGGCCGCCGTTGCGGCCCGACGCGCCCCAACCGGGTTCCTCAGCCTCTAATAAAACGACCTTGGCGCCGCGCTCCGCGAGATGCAATGCGGTCGACAACCCGGTAAAACCGCCGCCGATCACAGCCACGTCGGCCCGCGCATCGCCGTCGAGCGGCGGCGTTGCGACAGCCGGCGGTGTGGTGTCTCGATATAAATTCGACATCATTTCGTTATGCAGTTTCCGACGCGGCAGAGTATGTTATTGCCATCGGATTTCAAAATCAGGCAACGCGGCGGCGTGGTGCATAAACGGGTGGCGTAGGGTAGCGTAGAGCCTTCACATCACACAGAAGGATGATGAGACATGCAGTACCGAGGCTTGTGGGGTATTTTGGTCCTGATCGCCGATGTCTGGGCGATCGTGAACATCTTTCAGAGCGGTGCGGATACCGGCAAAAAGGTCCTGTGGACCGTGCTGGTCATCATTCTGCCCGTTGTCGGCTTCGTCCTCTGGTACTTTCTGGGTCCCAAAACCGGTCGCGCCTAACCCCCTGCGGCGTTACGCGGGCGATCAGGAAAACGATGCGTCCACGTCATCACGAGCGCCACACTTTGCAAGAAGTTGGCTGGCTGCGTGCCAGTGTGTTAGGCGCGAACGACGGCATCGTGTCGATTTCCAGCTTGATTCTGGGTGTTGCCGCCGCTCACGTTCCGCACACGGGCATCGTGCTCAGCGGCATAGCGGGCCTCGTCGCAGGCGCCATGTCCATGGCGACCGGAGAGTACGTATCCGTGCATTCCCAGGCGGATTCGCAGGCCGCAGCGCTGGCGCAGGAGCGCACCGAACTCGAAGTTGATTTCGCCGCGGAAGGCCGCGAATTGACCGAGATCTACATACGCCGCGGACTCGATGCCGAGCTTGCCGGACGAGTATCGGAACAACTCATGGCGCATGATGCGTTAGGTTCGCACGCGCACGACGAACTGGGTTTATCCCACAATTTCCAGGCAAAGCCGCTGCAAGCAGCCCTGGCATCGGCCGCCAGCTTTTCGATCGGCGCCATCCTGCCGTTGTTGGTGGTCGTGCTGGTTCCCGCGGCGTATTTAATGACTGCCACCGTGGCGGTCTCCCTGATGTTCCTGCTGCTCCTCGGTGGCTGGTCGGCGAAAGTCGGCGGCGCGAACGTGCGCACCGGTGCATTGCGCGTAGCGTGCTGGAGCGCCCTGGCCATGGCCGTGACCACTCTGGTCGGCGCCATCGTCGGCACGCTGGATTGATTGACACTTTAAGGACGCACAAGATGACCGACAACCCTGGCGTGAACCGCCGCATCGTACTGGCCGAGCGTCCACACGGCGCGGCCACACTCGCATCATTTCGCCTGGAGACGACGCCCGTTCCCAGCTTGCGCGCGGGCGAGGTGCTATTGCGCACGCTCTGGCTCTCCCTCGATCCCTATATGCGCGGGCGAATGAGCGACGCACCCTCCTACGCGCCACCGGTGGCGGTCGGTGGCGTCATGACGGGACAAACGGTGGCCAGGGTCGAAGCTTCGCTGAATGAAAAGTACCACGTCGGCGAGTTGGTACTGGCCATGAACGGCTGGCAGGAATTCGCGGTCAACGACGGCAACGGCCTCACCCCGCTGCCTGCGAATCTCGCGCGCCCCTCCTATGCCCTCGGTGTGTTGGGCATGCCCGGCTTCACGGCCTATATGGGATTGCTCGATATCGGTAAACCTAAGCCCGGTGAGACCGTGGTCGTTGCCGCGGCAACGGGGGCCGTCGGTTCGGTCGTAGGCCAGGTCGCCAAATTATTGGGTTGCCGCGTCGTGGGCCTTGCGGGTGGCTCGGAAAAATGTCGCTGGGCCGTCGACACCCTGGGGTTTGACGCCTGCGTTGATCATCGCGCCCCGGCGGTTGCCGATCTGTTGGCGGCGGCGTGCCCCACGGGCATCGATGTGTATTTTGAAAACGTCGGCGGCAAAATCTTTCGCGCCGTCGTGCCGCTGCTCAATGCCCACGCCCGCATCCCCGTGTGCGGCCTCATCGCCCACTACGATGCCGCATCCAAGCCGGCCGAGACGGATTGGGCGCCTGCGCTGATGCGCGCGATCTTGGTCAAGCGAATGACACTGCGCGGCTTCATCATTTGGGATGACTACGCCGATCGATTCGAGGAATTTCACGCCGCCATGCAGCCCTGGGTGCGCGACGGCCGCGTCAAGTACCGCGAAGACATCGTGCAAGGCCTGGAGAATGCGCCGCAAGCCTTTCTCGGATTATTGGCAGGCCGTAATTTCGGCAAGCTCGTCGTCAAGCTCGATGCCGCGAGCGGGGCCGCGCCCAGCGCAGGGGACAGTCCCTCGCGCGGTGCCGCGCCAGGAGCATCAAGTTGACGGACGGCGTACTCGAATCGCTGTCCATCAATACCTGGGAGAACGATCCCTGCCTGTGGCGGGCGCACTTGCCGCAGTTACATAGGTCGGACAACAAGTACACGCGCGGCCATGCCCTGCTATGCGGCGGCTATCCCATGACCGGCGCGGCGCGGATGGCTGCACGCGCCGCGGCGCGCATCGGCGCCGGCCTCACCACCATCGCCGTGCCCGAGATTGCATGGACGGTGTACGCCACCGCCCTGACCAGCATCATGGTGCAGCCGCTGACCGAGGACGGAGATTTTGCGCGGCTGCTGTCCGACCGGCGCTACACCGCGTTCTTGATCGGCCCCGGCGCGGGCGTCAATGACCTGACGCGTACGCGAGCGCTTGCCCTGCTCGCAACCCAGCGCGCTGTGCTGCTCGATGCCGATGCCATCAGCGTTTTCAGCGGGCGCGCCGCTGAACTCGCACAAGCTATTCACGGACCGTGCGTCATGACACCGCATGAGGGTGAATTCGCGCGAGTATTCGCTGCCGAAGGCGACAATGATGGCAGTGGCAGTGGCAGTGGCAGTGGCAGTGGCAGTGGCAGTGGCAGTGGCGGTGGCGGTGGCGACAAACTGACGCGCGCCCGGCGTGCAGCACGCCAGTGCGGTGCCGTCATCGTGTTGAAAGGCGCGGACACTGTCGTGGCGGCACCCGATGGGCGCGCCATCATCAACGGCAACGCGCCCGCCACTTTGGCCACTGCCGGCTCCGGCGACGTGCTCGGCGGCATGATCTTAGGTCTGCTCGCACAGGGCATGGACCCCTTCCTGGCGGCCGCGGCCGGCGTCTGGATGCACGGCGCGGCGGCCGCCGACTTTGGCCCCGGCCTGCTGGCGGAGGACTTGCCGGACCTACTGCCCGCGGTCCTGCGCCGGCTCGGCAACCTCGAACCATGACCCGTTTATGAACGCCTGGTATCCGCGCATCACCGCGCATTCACTGATCATTGTGATCAGCGTGCTCACCTATGTCCTGACCACGCGCGCGGAGCACGGGCGCCGGCCGCCATCGATCGCCATTGCCTGGGTGCTGGGCCTGATCGCGGTGCCCTATGTTGTGCTGCCCGTGTATCTGCTGTTCGGCCGCCGCAAGCTGCTGCGCAAGATCTCACCCTGGTCTGGAGTTCGATCGCAGGGCAAGCACTGGGCCGAAGATTTGATCGAGAGCTTCGGCTTGTCGGCATCCGCTCCCGCGACGGTTTCGCTCCACCAAGACGGCCACGAATCGGCTGCATCGCTGTTCGCCACCCTATCGAGCGCGACTGAGCGCGTGGATATCTGCACCTATATCCTGGGCAACGACGCCTTCGGCCAGCAAGCCACAGGGCATATGATCGAACAGGTGCGGCGCGGCGTAAAGGTCAGGCTGCTCATCGACGGAGTCGGCGCGCTGCAGTTGCCGCCGTTGCGTTTCCGGCAGCTCGAAGCCGCCGGCATCGAGACAGCGGTTTTCAGTCCCTTGCTGGCGCGCAAGACCCAAGGTCCGCGCAATTTGCGCAACCATCGCAAAATGGCCATTGCCGACGGTGTGCGCCTCTGGGCCGGCGGCAGAAATATCGCCGCGGAATATTTCACCGGCCTGAATGGCGCTCCGCCGTGGCCTGACCTGTCGTTCG
>DATCDX010000105.1:0-2884 GCA_036510475.1 Steroidobacteraceae bacterium | reverse complement strand
GATCATTCCGGGCGCCATGGCCAACGAGGTACCCGCCATACAGCCCACCATCACGCCAAGACCCAGCGCCTGGGCCTCTCGCGCCAGCGCCAGCGCTTCGGTCAGGCCACCGGTTTTGTCGAGCTTGATGTTCACCACCTGGTACAGATCCTTCATCGACGCCAAGCCGCTGCGATCGACGATCGATTCATCGGCTGCGAGCCTGACGGCGCCGGTATAGCCGCGCAATGATTCATCCGCGCCCTTCGGCACCGGTTGCTCGATGAGTACCACGCCGAGCGACTGCAACTCGGGCGCCAAGCGATTGAGAAGATCGACGGACCAGGCCTGATTCGGATCAACCATGATTCGCGCGCCCGGTGCCGCCTCGTGCACCAAGCGCACGACTTCCAGGTGCCGCTGGCCGTCCACCTTCACCTTGAGCAGCGGCCATTGACTGTAATGCCGGGCGCCGGCCGCGGTCGCCTGATCGCTGTCGATCCCCAGCGTCACCGAGGTGGTGAGCGTGCGCGGCTGCGCCACCTCCGCCATTTCCCAGGCGGTCACGCGGCGACGCTTGGCCGTCAAATCCCAGAGAGCGCAGTCCACCGCGTTGCGCGCACCGCCCGCCCCCAGCGTCCCGGCCAGCGTGACAAAGTCGATGCCGCGTTCGATCTGTGGCCGAATGGCCTCGATCTGCTCGCACAGCAGCGGAATGGTTTCGCCGGCGTAGTCGACGCCCGCCGCCTCACCGCGGCCCACGTGTCCGTCCGCGTCTTTGAGTGTGACGACGATGACGTCGAGCGTCGCCGCAGCGCCGCGGGATACTCGAAACGGCACCTTGTAAGGCCACGTCTCGGTGTCGATGGTCATTTGCGTGGGCGTGGCCGTTGCGGTTGACGTATTCATTTTATGTGGGCTTGGGTGTCTTTATGTTGGCGTGGGTATTTGCGTGATGCGCTCAATCATGCCACGCCGCGGCATCAAACTCGAACGTCTCGCCCTCGCTCTGCCAGACGACGCGTTGCGGCGGGCCGTAGTTGGCCGGGTCGATCCTAAAACACAACTGCGTCACATGTACGGCCTGCGCCGGCCACTAGGCACGAACGTGCGACCGCGCTGGGCAAAACATGCGTGAACCACGTCGAAGTCCTCGCACATGGCTATATCCAATCACAGATTCTGTCGCATAGCATTTGCGCTGTTCGAGTGTGTTGGTTCGAGTTACTTGGGAGTAGTGGATGTCGCGCGGGCAGAACCCGTTGGTGTTGATGATGGCGCTTTCAATGCCCGCGGCGGCGCACGCGCTCGGCTTGGGCGACATCCATGTCGATACCGCGCTCAACGAACCGCTCGCAGCCGAGATCGACATCGTCGGTGCGACCGCCGCGGAGTTGGCGGACCTTAGAGCCGCAGTGGCGGATCGCGAAACGTTCCTGCGGTACGGCGTCGACCGCCCCGCTTTTCTGTCGTCGGTTACGTTCAAAGTGAGCCAGGATGGCCAAGGGCGCCCGCTGCTCGCGCTCCGCTCCACCGATGCATTCACCGAGCCACTGATCAATTTCCTCGTGGACCTGCGCTGGCACAAGGGCGAACTCGTCCGCGAGTACACACTGCTGCTCGATCCCGCCGGCTTCGCCGCGAATCGCGCCAGCGAGGCTGCGACTGCTCCCGCCATCGTCGTCGTGCCGGAGCCCGCAACCCAGGCCACCATGCGCGCCAACGGCAAGGTGACACGTTACAAAGTCGGTGCCAAGGGCACATTGCGCGGCATCGCCTGGCGCGCGGGCGCGCGCTCCGAGTCCGATCTCGACGTGTTGATGATCGCGATCTTCCGCAACAACCCCGGCGCCTTCGAAGGCAATATCAATCGCCTGCGCCGCGGCGCCGTCATCGATATTCCCGGGGCCGAAGCGTTGGCATCCATTTCCAAACCTGAGGCGAATCATGAGGTGCGGACACAGATGGCGGCCTGGCACGCAGCCGGCAAAAGCGTTGCCGCGCGCAACAAGATCGCGGCGGCTACCGCAGCCGAGCCCGACAATACCAACAGCAGCAGCAGCAACGCCGCTGCAAATTCATCCGCGGTCGCTGCATCCGCGGCGCTCAGTCGCCAAGTGCAATCGATGCAACAATCGGTCGATGCGATGAAGCGCGAACTCGACGGCGACCGTGACAGACTGTTGAGCATGCAAAAGTTCGCCCTGCAGCAGCCGGTCGCGGGCTCTGCGGTACCGACGCCCGTTGCCGTTCCCGCAATGGCCAAAGCCGTGCCCAGCGAGCACTCTGCGCAAGCCTCTCCTGTGAAATCCACATCCGCATCGTTCGCCGCCGTCATCGCGAGCCTCAGTCTCTTGGGCGGCGCTCTTGCGGCGGGTCTCCTCGCTTTCCTTTTCTTTCGATCACGCCGCCGCACGACGCCATCCCGCTACGCGCGCGATCACCTCGAGCCGATTGCCGACTTCGGCACCGCCGGCGCCGCCGCCACCAATCCCAACCAGGTTGCCGCAGGCATCGAAGCCACGCCCAGCGATAAAAGGAACTCGGTGCCGGCGCCGATCGACCCGGACAAGACGGCCCGCTTGCAGGCCATCGGCACCGACGACCACAAACACGAGCTGGACGACACCGCGTCGAACACCGCGGTTGACCTTCACGCGGTGACGGTCAATCTGCCGATTGATACCATCAATCTTCCGGTGGACACGGCTAACTTACGCGTTGACGCCGAACAACTGGACTACAACTTGCTCGATCTCGACATGACTGCGCAACATGTGCAGATGCCCAGCGTGCTGCACGAGCATGTGGTCGTCGCCGAACGGCGCACGAACATCGTGGATGTGCTGCGGACCGCCATCGAGCGCGAACCAGACCGCAAGGATCTGCGCCTCAAGCTGCTGGA
>DATCDX010000104.1:0-2644 GCA_036510475.1 Steroidobacteraceae bacterium | reverse complement strand
TTCGCCAAACCTCCTTGCCCGTCTTAGCGTCAACCGCTACGGTGTGGTCATCGAGCAGGTTATAGATCAATTTCCCGTCCGCGTAGACAATGCCGCGCGTCACCGAATCGCAGCATGCCTTGCCAATCGCCAGTGGCGAGGGGTTCGGTTTATAGGTCCATTTGATAAACGCGCCTGGCTTGGAAAGATCCAGTGCATAGGCGATGTCCGGGAACGGTGTGACCACGTACATGGTGTCGCCGACTACCAACGGCGCGGCCTCGTGGCCGTGCAAGGTGCCGTCGCTGAAGGTCCATGCGATGCGCAGTTTCGCGACGTTTCGGGTATTGATCTGATCCAAGGGGCTGTAACGCGAATTGGCCGCGTCGCGGGCCTGGCTACGCCATTCTCCGGGCGGATCGTTCGGCGCGAAATTGATCGTCGCGCCTGACAGATTGGCTGTGGAGGTCGGTGGCGATCCAGTCGGTGCGGGTGCGGCGGTGGCTTGCAAGGGGCTGCCCACCGCGAGCAATGCGAGCCACAATGCCCCGACAATAGCATCCGCACAGCGAGGAGCAGGACCATGCGCCGAACCCGCGGCGCGTGGACAAAGAGCAGGTTTCCTTGGCGCTAGCATTCGACAGCAATTCCTTGTGTTTTGATGCATCTTTATCGACGGACTGGTCGACCGCGGCCTTCATCCGTCCGCATACTCGCGATATAATCCGCGACCGCACTGATCTCGACATCGGAGAGTTTCGCCGAAAGGTTTTGCATCATCCTGTTGGTGCTCAGGCGGCTATCCGAACGGAACGCACGCAACTGTGCAGCGATGTATCGGGCATGCTGTCCGGCAAGTCGCGGAAAGGCGGGTGGTAGCCCTGCACCATCCAGCGCATGACAGGACCCACAGGCCGGCACGCTGACCGAGGCGATTCCGCCATCATAGATCGCTCGGCCGCGCCGCGACTCGCTCCAATCGGCTACTTCGATCGGATCCGCCCGAAGCATCTGTTGCGAGAAATACGCTGCCGCACCGCGTATGTCAGCTTGGCTCAGGCCCATGGCGACACCGCTCATGACCCCAACGCGCCGCTGCGCCTGAAAACCGGCCAACTGGCCCTGCAAATAGGCGCTACCTTGGCCGGCAAGCGAGGGCACGTTGGGGTTGATGCTGTTGCCGCCCTTGCCATGACAGGCCTCGCAGACATTCACGATGAGGTCTTGCGAACGCTCTTCGGCGCTCGATGGGGAGCTGTCTTGCGTGCTCGTGTGCTCATTGGCCGACGCGCTGGCCGGCAGCGTCGCCGGCGTGCCGGCCACATCGTCGGAGGGCAGTTCCCCGGCACCTGCGGCAAGTCCCGCCGCACCGAATACAGCAACGAGGAGCATCAACATGTGAGGTGCCGGTTGCTTCATGTGCTGATTTCTATGGGTTCCCGCGATTCGCGGGTGCATCCGGATGAGACGTAGGAGTGCCGTCGCGTGACGGGCGATCGCTCGGCTTGATGTCCTTGCGCACGGCGGCCACCGTCTCCGCATCCACCATCGGCGCGCGGTTCCCCCATGCGTGGCGTACATAATTGACCACATCGGCGATCTGCCGATCATCGAGCTTCCAGCCGAAACCGGGCATCGACAGTCCTGTGGGTAAGGAGGGGGGCGCCGCCATCTTCGAGCCCGCCAACACCACATGGATGACCGTGTCGGGGTTGTCGGCCTGGATCGCTGCACTGCCCGTGAGCAGTGGAAAGACCTGGGGCACGCCACGCCCATCCGGATTGTGACAGGCGGTGCAATTGTCAGTGAACAGTGCCTGACCCCGTGCGAGCGCGGCGGCGCCGAGTGCCTCGGCCTTTGGCGGCGATTTGGCGCCGACATGCGGGCGATTTTTCAAATAAAATGCGATCGCATTGAGATCGGCATCGCTCAGGTACTGCGTTGAATTCATCACCACGTCGGTCATGGGTCCCGCCGATGCCGACTTCGCATTCGCGCCGGTTTTCAGATACTCGACGATCTGCGCCACCGACCAGCCGCCCACCCCGTCGCGGATGTTGCTGCCCAGGCCCGGCGCGGCCCAATGCAAGCCCGTGACACCGCCCTCGAACGCGTCCCTGTGCTTGGTCCCTCCTAAAAAATTGACCGGCGTGTGGCAGGCGCCGCAGTGCGCAAGCCCTTCCACCAGATACGCACCGCGGTTCCATTGCGCGGATTGCGACGCATCATTCTTGAATCCGCCTTCGTCAAAAAACAGCAGGTTCCAGCCGATCATTGAGATGCGCCAGCTCATGGGCCACGGCAGTTTGTTGGCCTTGTTGGGCTGCTGGACCGGCGCTACCGTATCAAGGTACGCCTTGATCGCCTCGACATCCTCGCGACTCACTTTGGTGAACCACGGGTAAGGGAACGCCGGGTACAAACGACCCCCTCCACGTCGGATGCCGGTATGCAGCGCCGCATAGAAGTCCTGCAGGGTCCACCGTCCGATACCAGTTGTCGGATCGGGTGTGATGTTGGCAGTGTAGATGACACCGAACGGCGTCACAATCCCGCGGCCACCGGCAAACGGTTTGCCCCCGGGTGCGGTATGGCAGAACTGGCAATCGCCGACGCGAGCCAGATATTTCCCGAGCGCGACGCCCGCAGCGGGCGCAGGGGCCGA
>DATCDX010000103.1:0-2331 GCA_036510475.1 Steroidobacteraceae bacterium | reverse complement strand
GGCCGCCCTCAGCGTCCTCGCCTACAACATCCTCCGAGCCACCAGCCTCATCGGCACATCCAACCTCAGGGCAGCCCTCGCTTGAACCCAAAAAGAGAGGCCCCGGATCAACCGGAGCCTCTCGTTTCCACACGGCCTGTTCACCGCCGGGCTTTTTCTTTGCGTATTACCGCAGTGACGCGTCGATACCGAGCAGCCAGCGGTTGACCGCCCAGAACGAGCCGCCCGCGCCACCCGGCGAATTCATCTCTTCGAAATAACCAGCCTTTGCCGTCATGCGCATTTCGGTCGGCGACAAACCATAAGCGTCGCGGAAGGCGCGGCTGAACACGGTGTCGTTGGTGAATCCGTGGCGGCGCGCGATCGAGCCGATGCGCTGGTCCGCCTGCGCCGGATTGGAAATCGTCTGGAACGCGCGGGTGAGGCGGCGCTGTTGGATATAGCTGCGCACGCCGCCAAGCGGCTCGAACAGCCGGTAAAGCGACGCGCGAGACACCGCGACACGGCGCATCAGGAATTCGGGCCCGAGCGCGGGATCGCCGAGATGGTTCTCGATCACACGGCGCAACGCCTGTATCGTCGCGATCGACGTCGCGCGCCGCGTCTCGTGGCGGCCGTTGGCGCGCGGGCTGACGAAGGCCGCGATCAGCGCCGCGGTGCCTTCTGCCGCGGCACGGCCGTCCTGAAGGCCAAGCGCGGGCGCTTCCGCATAGAGCGCGCGCAAATGTGCAACCAGCATCGTATTGAGCGATGTGCCGCGCGGCAGGATCAACCCGTGCAGCGCATCGAGATTGGGCAGCAGCGGCTCGAGCGTCGCGCGCGGCAGCACGATCGACAGATGCGTGTAGTCCGTGGTGCGCAGCGTCGCGGGGCGCGTCATGTCGAGAATGCAAACGTCGCCCGCATGAACCTCGGCGGCGCGGCCTTCGACGTCGAGACTGTAACCGCCCGCGAGGTAGATGAGCACGTCGATGGTATCGATGCCGCTGCGCGCGATCGTCTTCGTCGTGCGCTCGAACGCGGTGGCGGATGACTTGGCCGACGCGACGGCGACGTCGGCGAACTGATAGCTCGTCGCGTCGAAGGTGAAGTCGGTGCGCGCGCGGCGGTCGCGCGCATCCATGCCGAACATCGGCGACACGCCCCAATGCCACAGCTCGAAGTCCTGCGCGCTGCCGCGGGCGACTTCGAGTTTCAGCCGGAACGGCGACGATGTTTTCGCCAAGAGTTGGCTCACGTGCGACTCCAACGGAACTCTAGAGTGTTACGGCGGTGATCGCAGCTTGCGTTGCGCACAGTTAGTTTGCAAGGCGTCTCAATCTTTCGACCCTGTGTCTCATTCTGAAGCCCGCGCGTGGCGCTGTCCGATGTCGCTGGTACGGATTTCAGGGGTGTTGTGGTGGGTGGAATCGTGCGGGCAGTTAAGGCGCGCGTGGGTGGACCGATGTGCCAGTGCCTAAAGCGCGCGGCCTTGTTTTTGCTCGCGGGGGCTTGCGCGACATTTCTGTTAAGCGAAACTGTCTCTGCCCAGGAATACGTCACGAACGGCGGCTTTGAGAGCGGCTTGACCGGTTGGGTCAGCAACGACTTTATTGCAGACGCCGGAGCCGGGCATAACTCCTCTAAGTTTGCTTTGGGACCAAATTCAGGAACCTCAGCTTCCCTGAGCCAGACAACCGCTGCATTGCTGGCTGGCCGCTACATTTTCTCGTTCTGGTACCGGACCTTTCCGAACCAAATTGACGTGAACGTGACGGCGTCTATTGGCGGCACGCAGGTTTTCAGCACGACCACAAATATTACTTCTTATGCAGAATTTAGTCAGAACGTCACGCTGAGCGGGACGAATACGATTTCGTTTACCGCCGACTCGTCTGGCAATGTGTTGTTTCTCGATGATGTCAGCCTTCTATATTTGAATTTGTTATCGCAATTGCCTGCTGCGGCGCGGCCAACAAATCCTTCCAATGTTGCATTTGCGATCGATAGCTCAACCGGGGCCCTGCCGACAGGGTTCAACGGCCTTTATAGTCTGACGGGGAATACATTGAGCGTCGCTCTCGGCCAATTGTCTGGCGAGCCGGGAGCGTCGGTTGCGCAGACCGGGATCACCGCGATCAATCAGTTTGTCGGCGCCATCTTCGACACATTCGTTAGCGAAACGGATGCCGGCACGCCGTTCTCTGCCGCGAGCGCCTACGCACCACAGAAGAAAGTCTCGCGTGAGGCGCAGGATGCTTACGCGGCGATGACGCCGCGGGACGCGCTGGCGCCCGTCTCGCGCTGGAGCGTGTGGGCGTCCGGTTATGGCGGCTCGCAGCGGATCGACGG
>DATCDX010000102.1:0-9333 GCA_036510475.1 Steroidobacteraceae bacterium | reverse complement strand
CTTTAGATTTGTGTTTCGAGGACCCCGATCTCGCGATCGTCATGCCGCGCGGCCAGCTCCTCACGCTTCACTTTGCCCGGCGCGCCGAAGCGGAACGTCTGCACCACGAATGAGTAGTCGTACTGCTTATCGCCCTCCTTGTCAGTCCAGTTGTTGGAACGAATCTGCGCCTGCAGAATGAGCTGATCTCCCTTACGCGCATTCTTGGCGATCGCCTCGCCGAGACCCTCGAACGCGACGAACCAAACACTGGTCACCGCTTCGCGCGGATTGCCTTGTTCGTCCTTGCCCGCGTAGTCGTTGCCGACCAGGCAAAACCGCGTGTACGTGGTATCTCCTTTGACCGCGAGTTCCGGGTGCTTGGCAAGATTGCCGACCGCGGTGACATTGAAACTGTTCATGACTTCTCCTTGAATGTTGGGTTGCGCGACGCGAGAGAATTGCTCCGCGTGGCAGGCAGTCTGCGAGAAGCCCTCTGGAACTTAAATCCAAGTATGTGTCGAGTTCGCAGAGAAACGGCCGCGGCATTGCGCGGCGCGCCGGCGCGCATCCACGCACCGCCGGCCGGTACAGCGCGGAGAGCGTCGCTTAGCTTGATCAGCGGTTACTGTGACTGGATCTCGGCCAGCCAGGTTCCTAGGAGTGGGTGCGACCCCATGGTCGCTACCGCAACTTGCGCGCCGCAACTTGCGGCACGTCGTATGCTGTATTTTTCTCGTAAAATACGGCTCTGCACCCTACGGTGAACTGCCGCACTTTGCGTGCCGCAATTTGTGGCGGATTTCCCCGATGCCCTGGCGCGAAAATTGTGGCCGCCAGCCAGCCCCCTTCCCGCGCTATTCCAGGCACACCACCAGCTTCGCCGAATGGGTGCGCCAATTGATGGGAATCACATAGGACCTCGAATGCGGCGCCGTCACCTTGTCCAGGTCGTGCGCAATCACGATCGGCACCGATATCACGAAGTTCTTGCCGAAGTCGCGGCGCGCGTTGCCGGAAATCGTATTGGCCACTTCACCGACCAGATCCTTGATGTTCTGATCGCTGGTGTCCGTTTCCTGCATGCGCATCAGCAGCACCGTGAGCATGCCGCGCGGCGCCGTGAAATACACCACGCCCTTGCGTGTGCCGGAGATGCCGATCACGCCGGTGTATTCGTACGCCCCGGGCTTGCCGTCCGTGACCAGGAACGGCGAGCCCACGCTGGCGGGCTGCTGCGCCGACGTCTCGAAATAATTGGTCGTGCCCTCGATGAAAGTGCGCAGTTCCGCTTCTTTCAGCATCACGCCTCCGACAACAGCTCTTGCAAAGCGTCGTTGAGCTGACGATCGGTAAAGGGCTTGCACAGGAACCCATTCGCGCCCTTCTCGATGGCTTCCACCGCCGTCGCCTTGTCGGCGAGCGCTGAGACGACCAGGATCAACACTTTTGAATTGAGCGCGACCAATTCCTGCACGCATTCAATGCCGTCCATCTCGGGCATGGTCAGATCCATCGTCACGACATCCGGCTTCGTGCGGCGGAATAGATCCACCGCTTCACGGCCGTTGCTCGCCGCTCCGACCACCTCCAAGCGATCGATCTGCTGCGAGCGCTCGATGCGGCGGCGAATGATGTTGGAATCATCGACGATCATCAGCTTCAGAGCGGCTCTCGATCCTAAGGCCGTATCCATTACGCGACCTCAGTTTCTTCGGCTCGCCTACCCGGCAGCGGCAGGCTCAAGGTCAGCCGCGTAAATCGGCCGGGGTTCGTGGCAACGGCCACCCGCCCCCCGATTTGGTTCATGAGCTCAGCCATCAGATTCATGCCGACGCCGCGCCCCGCGTCCTTGGTCGCCACGTCGACCGTGGAAAAGCCGGATTTGAACAGTAACGAAAATGTCTGTTTGGCGTCCAAGGCCAGCGCCTGCTCCGCCGTTATGAAGCCCTTTTTCTGCGCGACTTCCTTGATGCGCTCGGTCGATAGGCCCTGACCGTCGTCTTCGGCGACGAGTTTGTAGCCGGCGTCGCCCGCTGCTTGGAACGTGAGACGCACAGCGCCCTGCGGCAGTTTTCCCGCCGCCAATCTCGCCGCTGCGGGCTCTATACCGTGCACGATGGCGTTGCGTACCGCCTGAATCGCAATGTCCTTGACCAGACGCCGATATTCCGCAGGCACCGCATCGAGCCCCTGGCATTGCAGACTGACCTGCTTATGGTTTTCCCCGGCCACCCTCGCCGACAGTTGCTGCAGCGTTGCACCGATGCCGGCATCCGCGTTACCGGCGTCCTGCGCCGCGTGCCGCACCGCGGCGCTGCTGCTCAAAGCCGGCTCCGCCGGCGTCACTTGCAGCCGCGACAGCCGCGATACCAAGTCGCTCACCGATTGCAAATGCGTCAACAGGTCGTCGAGCTTGATGACGAGCGGCAGAAAATCGTTTCCCGAGAGGCCTGATTTCTCCCTCAGCGCCTTCAAATCATCTTCAAAGGAGTGCGCCCGGCTCTCGATCGACGACAACCCCAGCGCTGCGGCCTCGCCCTTCACCGAGTGCACTTGCCTGAAGAGAGTATCGAGCTTCTTGCGAAATGCGCTTTCCTCTCGCGCCGGCTCACGCAATACGGCGTTGATCATTTTCATGGCCGCATTGGAGTCGTTCAAGAACGACGCCAGTTGCGCGGGATCGATGTGCAGAATGCCGAGCAAGGTATCGACCTGGGCTTGCGCCTGACCCTGTGAGGACTGCAGTTCCCGCGCCAGATCCACCCGGGCGCTGACGTCGGAGACGGACACCAGCACCTGAGTGATCTTGCCCTCCACACGTACTCGATGGAATTCAAACTGCAGATAGCGTGTCTCGAATTTCCCGTGGCCGCCGTCGAAGTGGACTTCCACCTCGCCCAAGGGGTTGATCGTTTTGACCAGTTTCTCGTTGGTGCGCTCCGCCCAGAGAATTCTGACGAATTTCAATGCGGTGGCCAGGGTCTTCTCGGACACGATATTCTTGAGCAGGGTCTCGAACGGCAGTCCGGCGATGTCGGTGCGCTGGAACAAGGACTCCAACGCGCTGGAGTAGGCCGCGCCGATGACCAGATGCTCGTCCAGCAGGAACAATCCATCTTTCACGGTGCGCAGAATGTCCGCCGTCTGTTGACGCGCCTGCTGCAGGCTGCTCTCCTGCCGCCGCCGTGCGGCCAGTAGCACCGTCACCAATCCCACCAACACCGCGGCGATTAGCAGGCCCATGAGCATGACGAGCCGCAGCCGCGTGGCCGAGCGCGCGTTGTTGGCTTGCAGATCGCCGGCGACAGCCGTCAGTTCGTTGCTCAGCAAAGGCAGCGTGCGACGGCTGGTGCGCAGCGCGACGTTGACAGCGCTCTCCAACTGCCGGCCGCTGTCGTTGAGCACGGTACCGGTGGCCTCATTGTCCTGGTACGGCACGCCATTGAAACCGAGCAGTGGACTCAATGCCTCGCGTTCGCGCGCCCAAAGATCCCGCAATGCCGCCGCATGCGTGCCCGCGATCGGCGGAGCGAGCGCACCTTTGTCTCCCGTGAGCGCGAACCAACCGGCCGGCCGCGCCGCATTCATTCCGGGCAGCGCCGCATCCAGTTTCTTGACCGAGTCCCGCAGCTGATCCACGGAATCCTGGATGTAGCCGTGCACTCCCAAACGATCGTGCATGGATTCGAGTGAAGCGCGGATGAGCGCCGGATGGCGCTGTTGCTCGCCCACCGCTTTCAGCGCTACCGAGCTGTCGACCAGCTCACTGGCCAGTTCGAGCCCGGGCACGAGCACGACTCCAACGAAGCTCACCCCGAGAATGATCACCAGCACGATTAGTCCGCCGGGTGAAAGACCCGGCAGCCGAGTCCGAATTGAACCAAGTTTCATGAATCGAGCGCTCCCTGTGACTTGCTCCGTTTTTCGCCGGTCGAGTTGCCGCTCGCCGCCAGTTCGTCAAGAAATAGGGCCGCGGACGCGTAGCGATCGTTTGGATTCTTCGCCAGCAATCGATCGACGATCGGTTGGTAGCACCGTGAGCGTTCGGCAAGACGTGGAATAGGCGCCGAACGATGCTGCGCGAAGATCTCCGATAAAGTGTCGCCATTGAAGGGCAGCGCTCCTGCCAGCATTTCGAACAGCACCACGCCCAAACTGTATAAATCGCCCCGGGCGTCCGGATCGCGACCGTCGATCTGTTCCGGACAAACGTAGTACGGTGTGCCCGTGCATGGATCGGCCTCCGCCAGATCGCGCGGAACGAGCTGGGTACGAGCCGACCCAAAATCGATCAAGACCACACGGTTGTCGTCGGTCAGCATCAAATTCGAAGGTTTCAGGTCGCGATGCACGATGTGCGCGGCGTGTACGATCTGCAGTGCCTCGCCTATCTGACGCGCGTAGTTGACCGCGTCGGATTCGCTCACCGGATTTTTTAGCCGGTCGCGCAAGCTCCCGCATGGAAAATATTCCAGCGCGAGAAATAAGTAGTCGTCGGTGATGCCGTAGTCGAGCACGTTGGCGATCGAGCGGTGGTTCATCTTCGACAGAATTTCGCATTCCCGGGTGAAGCACAGGCGATCGGCATCGGACACGATTCGCTGTCCTTGGACGGGCGGTCCCTCGACGTGCCGCCCCGCGGCGGCCCGCCCCGTAACAGGCTGTCCCTTGATGGCTTGCACCTTGAGTGCCACGGGCTGCGCCAGTTCTTCGTTGCTCGCCAGATATACGGCCGCCGTGTCGGATTGCGCGATCTTCTTCATCAAACGGTAGCCCGCCACCTCCGGTTGCCGCCATCGGTCGAAGGCCTTGCTGGTCGCGGCGCTCTCGACGCGCGTCGCCTCAAATAGTGGCTGCAAGGCACTCGTAAGCTCGCTGATGATCACCGAGTGAATCGGCCAGTAGTCGGTGGCTCCCAATTTCATCGCGCGGGCGGCGCTGCGTTCGTCACCGCCCCGCGCGAAAACGAACACGGGCAGGCGCGGCGCCAGGTCACGTAGGTGCGCGAGGCGTGCCAAGGGATCCGCCTCGCCCGGCAGGCTGAATTCAATGATGAACAAGACCGCGACGTAGCTGCGAATACGCTCGACGCTCATGTCATCCAAGGCGGAACGGGTGACGCTATCGGCATCGAGCTTCGGGGTGGCGCGGCGCACCAGCGAGGCCAGCCGTAAGCGCAATTCGAGGTCATCGTGCACGATCAGGCACAGAGTCGTGCTGCGGGCGGCCACGGCGGCGACATTGGGCTGGCGAAATTCGGTGCTGGCGGGGATCTTGCTCATCGGACGGCGCTACTTCGAAATGCGAAACGCGATGCGCAGTTTCGTCGCCACCGCGATGGCCTTACCGCCCTGAAGCACCGGCTTGTAGCGCAAACGCGAGGCCGCTTTCGTCGCGGCCTCGTCAAACACGCCGGCGGGACTTGAGTTCAACACCTTGACGTTGGCGATACTGCCGTCGGCAGCCACCGTGAAGCTGATCTCCACCCAGCCCTCGATATTCCGCGCCAGCGCGCTTGCCGGGTATTCCAATGCCAGCCGCTTGACCGGTTTCAATGACTTTTCCGCGACCTCCGGGATGGCGGTGGCCGCCGTCTTCTTCTGCGCTAGTTCCTCGTTCAGTGCCTTCAAGTCGTCGGACGCGCCCAAGCCATTCGCCAGTTGCAATAATGCTTCGGCCTTTGGCAACTGTGAGGCATCGAGGGCAGCATGGGCGCGCACCAGGATTTGCGCCCGCACCGCGCCGGTTATCTGCGCGAGCGAGGCATTCTTGGGATCCGCCGAACGCAGTTGATTGACATAAAATAGCGCGCTGTCGTGGTCAGGGTCAGTCACGTTTCCCTGCGCCAGGCGGGACTGCGCCAGCTCCAAATAATTCGGCTGCGCGGGCGCCGTATGCGTCGCCTGTGTGCGCGCGGCCGCCAACTCGTGCTGCACGGCCGCTATCGTCGCGGTGGGCGCGCCTACATTGTGCAATTCGCTCACCAAGCGATCGGCGTCGCTGTAGTTATGCTGTTCGATATCGCCTCGCGCGGCCAGCACCATGCGCTTGATGAGCTCCTGCGATCGCGACTGCAGCGCCGCTGCGCCGACGCCCGCCTGGCGCGCCTGAATCAGGTAAAACGCGGCGCTGTCATTGCGCGGCTCGATCAACCGCTCCTGTTGTATGCGGGCGTCGATCAAACTCGCAAAATGCGCGGCGTTGAAGTCTTCCCGTCGCCGCCGCATATCGTCGCGCAGCGCCGCGAGCTTCGCAGCGCCGATCGTTTTCGCCCGCGCCGCATCGTCGATCAACTGCGTGGCGCGATCGAAATTCTGTGCGTTCATTGCCGCCTGAATCTGCGCCGGTCCGAGTTCCGCCCGCAGACTCGTAACTCGCGCATCCAGTGCCGTCAGCCGATGATCGCCGGGATCGATGCTGCGCGCCGTCTCCAGTGCCTGCAGCGCCACGTCGAATTTCCGTTCGTCCAACGCCGATTGCACTCGCGCGATTAGAATCTCCGAGAGCCGCTGCAGTCCTTGACGAGCCTCGCCGTTGGCGGGATCGAGCAGCAACGCGCCGCGGTACAGCGACAGCGCGCTACCCTCCGCGGGATCGATGAAATGCCGTTCGGTCATGGCCTGCTGCGCTTTCTCGATCAGCCGATCCATCTTGTCATCGGTGCCGAGCTTAAGTTGGTTCGCTGTCTCCGCCAGGGCTCCCGCGGTTCGCGGCGTCTGCGTGTCGGGCGCGGAAGCCGATTTCACCGGGGAATTCGTGTGCCGCGTGAAGGCGAAGATCGCGACACAGGCGCTGACCAAGCCCACACCGAGCACCATCGCCGGCCGTGAGACTCGGCGCGGAGCCGACGGCTTGCTCGGCGCTGCTGCACTATCCTCGCCCAGCAGCGCCACGCGGGCGTTGACTTCTTCGTGCGCACTTTCCAGAGCGACGGCCAAACTATCAGTGGCGATGGGCAAGCCTACATGCGCGACGACGTGCCGATGTTTGATGGGAACTGTCCACGCATCCGCGCTGCCGGCATGGTCAAGCACGAGAATCGCAAAACGCGCGGAATGGAGCTGCAGCCGCGACAGCACCGCCGCAGGGTCCGCATGATCACGGGCGTCCCATAAGATGATGGCCGGCTGTCCAACTTGAGTCGCGCTGATCAACTCGTCCACGGAATCGACTTGCTTGAGCAGTAAGTCACCGCTCAGTTGGGCGCCCACCTGCGGCCACAAGGTGTCATCACCGGTGATCAGCAAAACGGCGAGCTTGTGCTTTTTCAGCGCCGTCGGCGCCGCGTGTTGCACCGTATCCGATGCGGCCGGCTCTTGTTTCCTTGCTGTCTTCACACCGTTGCTCCCTTGAATCATTCGCGATCAAACCCAATTTGCTGCGCCGCGCCGTCCATGGCACCGACACGACGAATGGTTGCGCGTTGTCGGAGGCACGATCCTCATTGAATTGCGTACCGCGTGGGATTGCGTGGATCACACTTCGCGTGTTGGCGACAGTAGAGCGGCGGTCAATTCGCGCAATCGGTGACGTGATCGCTCAAGCGACTGCTCATGTGACCGCTTTTTATTTTTCAAACCAATTGGACATATTCAAGTGGTTTGCTGAGTGCGGTAGAATCGGCCAACGTGATTCACCAGTTACCGGAACCGCCCATGCAGAATATCGCCGAAGAACTCAATGCCGATGGCTATGCCATCATCCGCGGCTTTCTCTCGCCGTCCGAGATTGCGGATGTTGGCGCCGAAGTGGACCGCATGTACCAGGAAGGCCTGAAACACCACGCCACTTACCGCGACAAGAATTTGCTGTTTGAAGTGCTGAACGATCCGAAAGCCAAACGACGGGTGGTGCTACAGGCGCATTGGACCGCCTGGATCAGTTCCTTCATGGAACGTATGCGCCGCAGCGACCAGTTTTACTCCCTCCTCGAGCCCTTTCTCGGACCGGACATCAAGCAGATCAGCCACCAGGTGCATTGGAAGCCGCCCGGCGCGAAATATACCTTCTATCGCTTTCACCAGGATGCACGCTTCCGCGAAGGCAACATCAAGGATTTCGACTTTCTCCAGAGCACCGTGACCACGGGTCTCGCCATCGACCGGCAGACCGTGGCCAACGGCGCCCTGCGAGTCATTCCCAAGAGCCATCGGCTAGGATACTTAGGACTCTCCGACGACGGACCCATTATGGTGGGCCAGACCCAGGACGAGGAACTGCGGCGCGCCGGTCTCGATCCTTCGAACATCCACACCTGCGAAATGGAACCCGGCGATCTGCTGCTGTGGACATTGTTCACCGTGCACGGCTCGGCCCCCAACGTCAGCGACTACGATCGGCGTTTCATGATCAACAGCTATGTCCGGGCCGGCGACAGCGAGCGCGGCGAGTGGGCCTTTCGCGGCGGCGTTTCGACACCGATGGGCGCCGAGCCGCAGGTTTGCAAGTACGAACAGCTGCGCGAGCGACCGGGTCCCTTCTATATAGAATCCGACTGGACTGAAGAAGCCAAGTCAGCAGCCGCGGCCACTGCGCAGCCTTAGCGCGCGCCCTTCGGGGCTATTTCGCGCAATCTTCGGGGCATCACTGCGATTCCGCGACAGCGGCGTTTCGAACCGCAGCCGCCCGCAGCGACTTCCCGATGCCGATGGCAGCGAGGAAGTAATGCACCGACGCCCAGGCGAGAAATAGCAGCGTCACTAGAATCCCGCGCCGTGTGGCAACCGCGAGCGTCGACCGGCAGGCGAACTTGGCCGCAGCGCTGGCCCTCGCCGGCGCCGTACCACCGGGGCAGCTGGCAGCGAATGATGCGCCGTCCCTGCTCTGCCGTGCGGCGCCGCCATCGAGCCCGCTCGCTGGCGCGCTCGAATCCGCATGCTGAAAACTCATCTCCGCGAAGCGATCGATGGCCCAACCCGTGAACAGGGGTCCGCCGCCGAGAGCGAACACACTCAGGCAGATGTACAGCATCGCGGTCGCGGTCGCGCGCCGGCGCTTATCGACCATGTTCTGCACCACGCCGAAAGTGGGTCCCAACGACGCGTACTGGAAGAATCCGCCGAGGGCCAAACACCAGGTCGCCGTCCTCCAATCCGCCTGCACAAAGGCGAGCACATAGAAGGGCACCGCGATGAGTCCACCGATCGCGGGCACCAGCGCATACCAGCGCGCGCTGCGCTCACCGAGATAGTCCGCGATGAAGCCACCCGCCACGATGCCTACGCCGACCGCCACCCCGCCGGCAAGCCCGGCGATGATCCCAATGGTGGTGTAATCAAGATCAAAGGCGCGGCTCAAGTACGGCGGAAGGAAGGCATAGAAGCCATAGGCCGCAAAGCCGCCGATGGTGAC
>DATCDX010000101.1:0-2041 GCA_036510475.1 Steroidobacteraceae bacterium | reverse complement strand
CCGCCGGAGCAGTTGCTGCGGGCCTTGCTGCTGAAAGCTTTCCATACCATTCGCTCGGAGCGGCAGTTGATGGAGCAGTTGAATTACAACCTGCTGGTTTGTCGGGCTGTCGGTGGACGATCCGGTGTGGGTGCCCACCGTATTCAGCAAGAACCGCGACCGGCTGCTGCAAGGCGACATTGCCGCGGCGTTCATGGGTGCAGTGCTGAACCTGCCGGCGGTGAAAGCTTGTTGTCGGACGAGCATTTCTCCGTGGACGGCAGGCTGATCCAGGCCTGGGCAAGCATGAAAAGCTTCCGGCGCAAGAGCCTGCCCTCGGGCTTGACCCGAGGGACGGCAGCGATGAACCTCCCGGTCCGGGTCGCAACGACGAGCGCAACTTTCGCAAGGACAAGCGCTCGAGCGACACGCACGCCTCCACCACCGACCCGGACGCGCGACTGGCGCGCAAGTCCAATGGCCAAGAAGCCAAGCTGGCCTACACGGGGCACCTGCTCATGGAGAACCGCAACGGCTTGGTGGTGAACGCGCGCCTGACGCACGCCACCGGCACGGCGGAACCCGAGGCGGCGCTGTCGATGCTGCAAGCCCAGCCGGGCGGACGGAAGACGGTTGGAGCCGACAAGAACTACGACACGGCCAAGTTTGTCGCTGACACGCGTGGCATCGGCGTGACCCCACATGTGGCGCAGAACATCACCGCTTATCGCGGTTCAAACATCGACGGGGGGACGACGCGCCATCCCGGTTACCGACTGAGCCAGGTGATCCGCAAGCGGATCGAGGAGGCGAATGGCTGGATCAAGGAGGTCGGCGGCATGGCCCAGACCAAGCTGCGCGGCGTGGAGCGGGTGGACTGGGTGTTTGTGTTCAAGGCGGCGGCTTACAACTTGATCCGGCTGCCCAAATTGCTGGCAACAGGATGAGGCTGGCAACAGGATGAGCCTGTCCGCGAGACGCCGCAAGACCCGAAACCAGGCTTTGCGGCATCGCGAACTCGGCCCAAAATGGCCCTGACACATCAAAATCGCTCACCCACACCGGCAAAAGCCGATTTTCACAGGGGTTCTTCAGCAGCCTGCTAGCCGGCAAGAGGTGCGCTTTATCGTTTTGCTATTTTGCGTGGCAATCCATCACGGTGAGCGCATATGGTGTGCTTATTGGCTACGTCCGATATCGACGTTCTATCGGGATTGGGCCATAATTCTCCGCATGGCAGACTTGGCGCGTAGTCCTAAGCAGATTGGCAACATCTTCTGCCGCGCACGCAAGCAGCGGGGTTGGAGCCAAACGCAGCTCGGCGAGAGGGCAGGTCCGCACCAGGAGACGATATCCCTGATTGAAACGAGTAATCCGACAACGAGGATCAACACGATTCTTGCCGTGCTCGCGGCGGAGATCAGGCTGAGCGAACATCGCGGGCGCGCGGGCCTCGCGGCGCGCGGGATGCTGGCCTCGTATGGCGATCATCTGATCCGCTCGCTGCTGACGATCGCCGTTCCGACCTTGGTGCTGGCGGGCGGCGAGGACACCAACTTCCTCGCCGCGACCGACTACATGGCGCGCAAGACTCCGAACGCGACCAAGGTGGTGATCGACGGGGCAGGGCACGCCGCCAATCTCGACGCGCCGGCGCCGTTCAATCGTGCGGTCGAGGCATTCCTGACCGGGCTCGCCGCATGAACTTCGACTTCCCCGACGAGATGAAGCAGATGCGCGAGGAGGCGCGTCGCTTCCTGACCAAGCGCTGCCTGCCCGCCGCCGCGCGGCGCGTGCTGGAGGGCGAGGCGCCGTTCGACCGCGATCTGTGGCGGGAGATGGCGGCGATGGGCTGGATGGGGGCGGCGATCCCGGAAGAGTACGGCGGCGGCGGCCTCGGCCACCTCGCGGTGTGCGTACTGGCCGAGGAACTGGGGCGGGCGATTGCGCCGGTTCCGTTCTCCTCGTCGGTCTATCTGGCGAGCGAGGCGATCCTTGCATTCGGCAGCGCCGCGCAAAAAGCCGCGTGGCTGCCGCGGCTCGCGGCCGGCACGGCGATCGG
>DATCDX010000100.1:0-3852 GCA_036510475.1 Steroidobacteraceae bacterium | reverse complement strand
CGCCGCCGCGCTCTCAACCGCCTCCACTTCGTAATTTTCGGCGCGCAGGCGGATGGTCAACAGCCGCAACAGGCCGGGATCATCGTCGACCACCAAGATGCGCGCTTTGCGCTTCTGTGGCGTCGAGGACTCCCGCGTGCCGGGATGCAGGCCGAATGAAAGAGGTGTAGTCGCGGCTATCGAATAGGCGTTCAATGCGGTCTCTCCGGTAATCGTTTACGGCGTGTGCGATCCGCTCGTTCCGCGATCGTTGATCGATCGCTCGATATGCGTGACTGCCTCGAGCTTCGCTCGAGCCTCGTCCAAGGCCTTGCGCAACTTTGCATTCTCATCCGACTCCACCGCTAGACGATGAGTGGCCGCCTGCAGCTTTTCATGTGAGTCATGCGCCGCTTCGTCGCGCATGCGCTTGTTTTCAGCTTGAAGAACCAGTCTCTGTTCGACCTCTTTAAGCTCCACCACGGCCAACCAGCGCTCTATCGGCAACAGAGTTTCAGGCCTGGCCAGCAGTTCCGCCAACTGTCGCTGTGCGGCGACGGGATCGGTGCCGCTATGTCCCGGGGTCGCCAGCGCCAACGCGAATTTAAGCTTGTTGCTGGTGGTCGGTGTCAGCTCCGCGGCGTCCTTGGCGGACTGGAACAGCTCCGCCTGACGTGCCGGATCGCCTTGCGGCAGGCTGCCCATCATCTGCAGCAGGGGCGCAATCGGACTCAAGTCCTGCTGCGGATGGTCCGCGACCACCGGGGCCGCTTGTTTTTGGCGGGCAAAAGTGCCATTGAGGCCACAGGCGCTTAGGCCGCCTACGGTCAGCGCACATGCAGCAAATCGCAACCGTCTATGCTGCATATGGGCTATGCCGCATGCGCTTTTTCCTGGGGCGATATCGCCGCCTGCCGCAGGGGCAGGCGTACGCGGAAGTGGGCACCACCCGCCTTGGCCTCGAGGATTTCGATGGCGCCGCCATGGGCGTTGACGAATTCCGTCACCACCGACAGCCCGATTCCCGTTCCCTTCACGTGGCCTCCTTGCGGCGTTTTTCCCTGATAAAAGGCTTCGAAAATCCGCTTGCGCTCGTCGGGCGGGATCCCCGGCCCGCTGTCGGTGACGTCCAACACCAGTTGTTCGCGCTCGCGGCGCGCGTGGATCGAAATATTGCCGCCCCGCGGCGTGAACTTGATGGCATTGGACAGCAGGTTGTCGAGGATCAGGCGAACTTTGGCGCGGTCGGCGAGGGGGGTGAGATCTTCGACCTGGACGTCGAGGCGCACCCGTTGCGCCACCAGCGTGAGCTGCTGGTTTTCCAGCACGGACTTGACCAGCGGCCGCAGCTTGAACTCGGATATCTCCAGGCCCACGCTCTTGGCCTGCCAGGCGCTGAATGACAATAAATTCTCAATGAGCCGCTGTAGCTTCATTCCGTTCTCGCGCAAGATCGCCATCACTTCCCTCTGGTTGCTTTGCAGCTCACCGACCGCGCCGTCCATCAAGAGTTCGGTCCCCTCGCGAATATTTGCCAATGGTGTCTTTAGTTCATGCGACATGTGTCGCAGAAATCGGTTCTTCTCCTGCGCCAAATCGAGCAGGCGCCCCCGCAGCCATTCCAATTGCGTCGCCAAGCGCTCAAGGTCGGCGGGCCCGCGAATCACGATGGGCCTGGAGAAGGTGCCGCGCCCCAGCTCGCTGATGGCGCGATCGATGGCGCGAATGGGCCTGCCGAACAAGTACGTGAATACGCCGACCACCGCCAGGGTCATGGGCACCAGCAGCAGCGTCTGCATCAGCAATTTCTGCTGTGCGCGCTGCGCCGCCAGCTGCAAGCTGGTCAAATCGCGGTCGATCTGGGCGCTGATGCGATTCGACACGGTGGAGGCCAAATCGGAGATCTTCGGAAAGGCGTTGATCAGGTCCGCCATCAGCGCCGAGTTGGGCGGGGCATGTTTCAATCCCTGTTGCAGTCGTTCCGCTTCGGCCTCGAGCGCGAGCGCGTCGCTGCGCGACTCCGCATCCAGAGGCAGGGTGAGCAGCTCATGGATGGTCGTGACCAGACGCTCGTGGTTGCGCGCATACGCCTCCAGCAGATCCGCGTTGCCGACTATCTGATACAGGCGTGCCGTACGCTCGAGCGCGCCGATCTCTTCGAACATGCGCTGGTTGTTGCGCGTACCCTGCATGCCGTGAACCACCAGCTGTTCGCTGCGGCTAGACAGGCGATTCATCTGCACCGCGGCGTTCACAATGGCGAACAGCAGCGGAGCGGCGACGATCGTGAAGCCGATCAGCATCAGGCCGCTCAGTGATTTGGGTCGGGGCAGTCGCATGGCGGGCATTCTAGCAGCGTGCTCCAATCAAAAAGGAGTGATGGCATCGTACCTGTAGAATCGAACCGAATGAACAGCGACGCACCGTATTCCGAGCTATCTCCCGAAACCGTATTGGACGCGATCGACGCGCTGGGTCATCGCTGCGACGGGCGCGTCCTGGCGCTCAATAGTTACGAGAATCGCGTGTACCAGATCGGCATCGAGGACGGCGAGCCGGTGGTCGCCAAATTCTATCGGCCTGGCCGCTGGAGCGACGCGGCAATCGGCGAGGAACACGCGTTTGCCGGCGAGTTGGCGGCGCAGGAGATTCCGGTGGTGGCGCCGCTGCTGCAAGACGGTGTTTCGCTGCACGTGCATCGCGGCTTCCGTTACGCGGTTTTTCCACGGCGTGGCGGGCGCTGGCCGGAACTCGGCACAAGTGAGGAGCGCGAATGGGTCGGCCGCTTTCTCGGCCGCATTCACGCCGTGGGCCGCGCCGCGATTTTCCACGAGCGTACGCGGCTTTCCATGGAGGAACTGGGCCGCAAGGCCTGTGATTTCGTGCTCGACGGGGATTGGATGCCCGACTACCTGGCGACCAAGTACGCGGACGTCACGGATGAACTCTTGGACGAGGTCGAGGTCCGGGCGGACGGCTGGCGCGGCGCGCGCCTGGGCCGCATTCTCGGCGACTGCCATCGCGGCAATATCTTATGGACGGATCTTGGGCCGCACTTCGTCGATCTCGACGATTGCCTGACCGGTCCCGCCATTCAGGACCTGTGGATGCTGTTGGCGGGCGACCAGCAAGAAATGCGCACGGGACTGCGCGATTTGCTGCAGGGATACGAGCAGTTTCTGCCCTTCGATCGCGGTGAAATCGCACTCATCGAGCCGCTGCGCGCGTTGCGGATGATTCACTATTCCGCGTGGCTGGCGCGGCGCTGGCACGACCCCGCCTTTCCGAAGGCCTTTCCCTGGTTCGCCGAGCCGCGTTATTGGGAGCAGCACTTGCGCTCTCTCGAAGAGCAGCTGGCCGCAGTCACGGCACCGCCGCTTGAGTTGTGATTCGGCGCATATTTGGTGATCATAGGCGGATGACGCACGCGCGAGTTCTGATGCTTTTCATGCTGGCGGCTCTGGGCGCCTGCCACAGGGACGCAGGTTCGCCCGCCACTTCGAGCGCCGTCGCGCAAGTCAGTGCGCCGGTTGCTGCAAAGCGAGGGCCGACACCCGCGGAATTGACCGCCGGCATGGTACAGGCGGCGATCCAGGGCAAATCGCAATTACCGGTCGAACTGAAGTTCGATTTGGCGCAGCGTCCGGTGCAGGGAAAGGCGTTGGAAATCGCCATTGCGCTCCTGCCGCAAATTGCCGCAAGCCCCGCAACTGTTCAACTGAGCGGCACGGAGGGCATGGAGGTGGCCCCTGGAGCCGATCAATTCGCTATTCCGTCGGTCGAGCCGGGTCAGATCTACCGGCACAGCATCCAAGTGACGCCCACTACGAGCGGTGTGCTGCTGCTCGGCGTGACGGTATCGCTTAAGCACGA
>DATCDX010000099.1:0-7590 GCA_036510475.1 Steroidobacteraceae bacterium | reverse complement strand
TGAACGTCCCGCCCGCGCCGCGACCTTTGCATCCCGCAGACCCCGCGCCGGCAGGGGCTTCGTCCTTGAAGACACCGCTCGATGATTCTGCATGGGCGACGCTCGGCACGGAATCGCTCTGACCCGTGCGAACGCATAGATAATCGTGTCAGCCGGTGCCGCCCACGGTGAGCGCATCGATGCGCAGTGTGGGTTGACCGACTCCGACAGGCACCGATTGGCCTTCCTTGCCGCACGTCCCTACCCCGCCGTCGAGCTCCAGGTCATTGCCCACCATGCTGACGCGCGTCAGGACATCCGGTCCATTGCCGATCAGGGTCGCGCCTTTGACGGGCGCGCCGATCTTGCCGTTCTCGATCAAGTACGCTTCGCTCGCCGAGAACACGAACTTACCGGAGGTGATGTCGACCTGGCCGCCGCCGAAATTCACGGCGTACAAGCCCTTCTGCACCGAGGCGATGATTTCCTCGGGCGCGCGTGAACCTGCGCGCATGTAGGTATTGGTCATGCGCGGCAACGTCATGTGGGCGAAGGACTCGCGCCGGCCGTTGCCGGTGGCGGGCTGGCCCATGAGCCGCGCGTTCATCTTGTCCTGGATGTAACCGCGCAGCATGCCGTTCTCAATCAGGGTCGTGCATTGCGTCGGCGTGCCTTCGTCGTCGACGTTCAAGGAACCGCGGCGCCGCGCCAGCGTGCCGTCGTCGACCACGGTAATTTCGGCCGAGGCGATTTTTTGGCCGATGCGGTTCGAGAACGCGGACGTGCCCTTGCGGTTGAAATCGCCTTCCAATCCGTGACCGATGGCCTCGTGCAACAAGATTCCCGGCCAACCCGGCCCCAACACCACGGTCATGGAGCCGGCCGGCGCCGCCACCGCGTCGAGATTGACCAGCGCCTGACGCACCGCCTCGCGCCCATGCGCGAACGGCTCCTCGCCCCGCAACAGTTCATCCAGGCCGAAGCGGCCGCCGCCGCCGCTGTAACCCTGCTCGCGCCGCCCGTTCTGTTCGACGATGACCGACACGTTGAGCCGCACCAAGGGCCGCACGTCCGCCGTCAAGGTGCCGTCGCTGGTCGCGATCAGTATCACCTCGTGGACCGCCGCCAGCGACGCCATAACCTGTTTGACCCTAGGATCGACGCGCCGCGTATCGGCATCGATGCGCATCAACCAAGCCACCTTGTCCTCATCGCGAATGGCGTCGAGCGGATCCGCGGCCAGGTACAGCCGGTGAGTCACAGGACGCTGCCATGCCTTCACCGCATTGCGGCCGCCGCTGCGCGCGATGGCACGCGCCGCGTCGGATGCCTCGACCAATGCCGGCAGCAGCACTTCGTCGGTGTAGGCGAAGCCGGTCTTCTCGCCGCTGATGGCGCGCACGCCGACACCCTGTTCGATGCTGTGCGAACCTTCTTTGACGATGCCGTCCTCCAGCGACCAGGATTCCTCGCGCGACAATTGGAAGTACAGGTCGGCGTAATCCACGCCGCGGCTCATCACCGTGTCGAGCACCTGGACCAGGCGGCCCTCATCGAGGCCCGAAGGCGTCAGAATCATTTTCTCGGCCACATCGAACATCGGCACGTCCACATCGGCACTGCGCGCATTCATGTCGCCGCCCTCACGGCATGGGACAACCCCATCCGCCGGTTATTAAGCGCCGGAAAACGCGCGCGTGTTTCCGCCTCTTTGGCCAAATCGATGTCTGCTGTAATCACTCCGGTACCCTTTGCCAGGCGTGACAACACCTGGCCCCAATAGTCCACGATCAGCGTATCGCCATAGGTTTCGCGGCCGCTGCTGTGAGTTCCGACCTGCGCCGGAGCCACCACATAACACAAATTTTCGATGGCCCGCGCACGGAGCAGCGTTTCCCAGTGCGCGCGGCCGGTGGGCACGGTAAACGCAGCCGGCATCGCCAGCCACTCGGCCCCCTGGGCAACGAGTTCACGGTATAACTCGGGAAAACGCATGTCGTAGCAAACCGACAGCCCGAGCTTTCCAACCGGTGTGTCCGCGATGACCGGTGCGTGGCCCGCCGTGACATGAGTGGATTCGCGGTACTGCTCATCGCGACCGGGGATGGTGACATCGAACAGGTGAATCTTGTCGTAGCGCGCCACGCGCTTGCCGGCGGCGTCGATCAACAGCGAGGCGTTGGCGACGCGGTTCTTCGTGTCACCGCGGATTACCGTGGTGCCGCCCAAGATCCAGATCTTAAGCTCGCGCGCGCGCTCGCTCAAAAACGCCTGTACCACGCCCTCGCCGTCGGCTTCAGCGACCGCCAGTTTGTCGGCGTCGCGCAAGCCGATGAACGAGAAGTTCTCCGGCAGACAGGCGATGTCCGCGCCCAAGTCCTTGGCCTCGCGCAGCAGTTCGCCCGCGGCGCGCAAATTCTCTGCAACGACATGACCCGAGGTCATTTGTATGGCGGCTACTTTGCCCATCTATTTCGGTGCCTCGGCAGTCGCGGCGGCCGCGTCTGCACTTTTGATTCGTTCGACGGTGGGATTATCCCAATCGCCGGTAATTCGATAATACCCTCGCACCAGGCCTTTCAGCGGCTGCTTGAACACTTGCGTGAAAACCAGCACCGCCGCTCCCAATACCGGGCCGCCGACGAAGCCCGCGAGCGGCAGCGGCGAGCTGCTCAAACTGCCGGTTACTACTGCTGTTTGGTCATAATCCTTGGTTTTCAAGCCAACACGGCCAATTAAACCGATTTCCGCCGCCGGCCCCTTCACCAGCACGTCGTCCGTGTAGGCGTTGCCGCCCTTAAGGTCGAAGTCGCCGTGAGCGGTGTCGAAGGCGAAGCCCTTGTCGGTCAGATCGCTGAAATCGAGGGCCAGCCGCCGCGGCAACTCCGCCACGCTGGCGAGGCCCAGAACGCGACCGGCACCTGGTTTCAGCCCGACAATTTGCCCCTTACCCAAGGTAATCCGCACTCGTCCCGCCGCATCGCTCAGTGCGTCCGCCGTCGGCGCCCCCGCCCAGTTCATGTCAAAATCCATGTGCCCGGACTTCGCTTCGATGACCTCGGCGTAGCCCAGCCGTTTCAAGGTGGCGCCCACATCCGTACTGGTCAAGGTGCCCTCGATGCGGCCGGTACCGGCGTTTTGGCCGCGCCACTCGCCCTTCGCGCTGACCGTGTAATCGGGGCTCGCCACCGTCAACTGCGTAAGGCCTATGCCGTCATTGAGCTTGGCCAACGTCGCGCGCACGTCGCCGAATTGCCGCTCGTCCCAAATCATGTCCGCCGCATGAAATTTGATCGCGGGAATATTGTGCGGCTCCGCGGCGCTCGTCTGGCCGTCGTTTGCGTCGTTCGCCGCACGCACATTCGGGTCGTCGACGAATTTGAGCCGTTGGAACTCCAGATTCCAGGGCTCGGCCGATGCCGTGCCGGTGGGAATCGACAGGGTACCCACCACGTTCGGGCCGCCGACCGCGATGCGCAGGCCGTTGTCGTTCACGGCCAGGTCCAGCGCGACATCGTGAAACGACAGCCCCAGGTAATCCAATTGCGCCACCTGGATCTTGGCGGAGCGTAAATAATCCGCCAGTGGCTTGGCGTTCTTATCGGGCGTATCGAGCTTCAGCCAGCCGCCCAAATCCACGCGCTCGACCGAGCCGCCGACATTGACTATTTGCGCATCGCCGGTGCTCGATTCGTCGGCGCCGAAGGTCAACGCGGTGTGCGCGAGCCGTAGGCCGTTGGCGTCGGACTCCAGCGCATAGCTGCCGCGCACGATCGTTCCCAGCGCAAGTTTTCCCACGGGGCCGTCCGCCGCGGGCCACTGAATCGAAAGCCACGAGGGCAGCGGCGTGCCGGCGAGTTTATCGAGAGGCGCCGGCAGCTTGAGCTCAAGTCCCACGAGATTACTGCTCACGCGCAGCGAGCGTTCGCGGGCCGGCTCCGGCGTCATTTTCAATATCGCGCGCCACTCGGTCTGCCCGTTGATCGGCATGGCGGCCGGCAGCGACAGCGCCGCATGCAGGGCATCGCCGCTCAGCGTCCCGTGAAACTCAAGCTGCGTCCGGGTCACGGGGCGATTACGCGCCGCCCGCGCCTGCATTTGAAAGGGACCGCCCAATAGGCGTCCGTGAACGTCGGCGTGAGCCACCTGCGCGCCATCGATATCCACGTCGCCGTTCACATCGGTGGCCGCCAGCGGCGAACCGGGACGATTCAGCGTCACGCCCAGTAAATTCTCGTGAACCAACACGCGCCGATGCGCGAAGTCCTTGAAGGGCAGGAACAAATCCACCTGCGACTCAACCGGACCCTTGGCCTCGACGCCGGAAAACGCATGCTCCGCCAGGGCATCGAGCGGCGTTGCGCGCAGTACGGCGAGCACATCGGCCGCGTCGCTGCGGGCGCTGCCGTGTATTTCCAGCTCGCCGGTCTTAAAGTCGCGGAAGCGCGCTTCAGCCGTATCGATGCCGATGCCGCCGACATGTCCGGCGAGAACGTGCACGCTCAAGCCTTCGTTGCGAAATTCCGCCTGCGCGGCGCCGTCTTCCACACGCGGCCAGCCATCCTGGTAGTCCAGGGTCATGTCGTTGAGGGCACAACGCACCAGAAACAGGCCGCTGCCGTCGCGAAACGGAAAATGTTTTACCGGACCCCGGAATACCGCGTCCGCGCGTGACAAGTGCCCCGACACCAACGCGCGATCGAGCCACGCCAGCGCTTTGGGAGCGAGCAATGCGCGCGGCAGATAGTTGCGCGCATCCGCCACGTTGCCGTTTTCCACCGTTGCGGCCATCGTCAACAACGGTGACGTGCCGTCGCTGGGTTGTTGCCAGGCCACGCGTGCGTGCACGGCGGCATCGCGGTTGCGCATCTCCCAGCCGGGCGTGGCGATCAGCAGTTGCGCCGCCGTGCGTTGCCAAAACAGCGTGGTTTTCAAGGTATCCAAGTCGACCGGCCGCGGAAATTGTCTGGGCCACGCGAACACGGCGGTGTGCGTGTCGATGTCCACGCGGCCACCCTGTTCATTGCCGGCGATCGTTCCGGTCAGGCCGCGCAATCCCGGCGCGCCGCCAACGGGCGCAAAGCCGGCGTCGCGAAATTTTGCGCGGACTTGCAGCCGCCACGGGTCGTTCACGTTGTCGCGCGCCATGGCGATGTCGGTATCGGTCCACTCACCGGTCGGCGCGATTTCGCGCAACCGATCGCGCAGGTTCTTGTCCGGCAGCAACCCCGTGAGAGGCAGCAACGTGTCGAGCCGCAGATAGCTCGCCCGAGCGCGCAAATCCAAAAGGCCGGCGTCACTGTCGCGCCAATTCACCTGGAACTCGGAATCCGGCTGCCGCTGCCCCGACTGCTGCGCCCGCACCTTCTTGCCGCTTAAGATCCAGCGTTCCCCGTCATGGGTCACGGATAATGATCCGCTGATTTTCTCGAACTTGGCGCTGGGTCCATCGCTGAGTTTGGTGGCCACCCCCGCGGCGGCGAAAACAAGATCGGCGCGCGCCAAGATTGGCCCGTGTCCGTGCGCGGCAAACTCGAATGCACCGTTGCCGGCATCGAGCCGACTCAAGTATCCCGGCAACAGCAGCCGCCAGCCGGGAAAGGAAACGTCGCGTGTGCGAACCCGCACGTTCCAATTCAAGGTTTTAAGATCGCCGAGACCGCGGGCGTTGCCGCTGATATTCAAGGTTCCGCCCAGTACCGGCGGTAGCCGCGCATTGAGCGCCGCCGAGACGCCGTCGCCCCGCCGTATATTCAAATTGACGTCATTCAACGTTAACTGCGGCAGCACGGAATTCCAATTCTGCAGGGTGAACAGGCCGTGCCGGATCACCAGCGAGCCTTCGGGCAGGTCAGCGAGGTTAAGCTTGACGAGGGAGGAATCCCCGCCTCCCAATTCAATTTCCGAGGCGAGCGCGAAGGCGTTCGGCCCGACGCGCGCAATGACGATGTTCGGCGAGTCAAGCTCGATCCGGCCAGCCAGCAACTTACCACTGCGAAGCAACTGCCAGATATCGATGGCCACCCGGGCGCCTGCGGCACTCGCCAGCATCCGGGCATCGTCCTTGGAGCGCAGTTGCAGGCGATCGAAGTGCAACTCCGGCCCGTACCAGCGAAACGACGGTGATACATGCGCAAAGGTGATGTGGTATCCGGTTTGCGTGTGCAGCCATTCTTTGATCTGCGCCTGGTACTCGGGCGCGCGGTCGAGCGCGAGCTTAACGGCCAGCACCCCTGCGAACAGCAGCAGCAGTAACCCCGCGAGGCAGTACAGCAGGACGTTGCGGAACTTACGCAGGCTCATTTACATCAAGACGACATCATACTGATCGACGGTGTACAGAGATTCGGCCTGCAGGCGTATCGGCTTGCCGGTGACCAATTCCAACTCGCCCAAGGCGGAGGACTCCTCGTCGAGCAGACGTTCGATGACGTCCTGGTGCGCCAGCACCATCAGCTGCCGGCACTCGAATTGGCGCGACTGACGCACAATCTCACGAAATACCTCGTAACACACCGTTTCAGTCGTTTTGACAAAGCCCCGTCCTTCACAAGTTGGACAAGGTTGACACAAGAGATGTTCCAAACTTTCACGGGTCCGCTTGCGCGTCATTTCGACCAGTCCCAAGGGAGAGACCGAGGAAATGTTGGTCTTGACATGATCGCCGGCCAGCGCTCGTTCCAGGGCCTGCATGACTTGCCGGCGGTGTTCCGGCTCTTCCATGTCGATGAAATCGATGATGATGATGCCGCCTAAATTGCGCAGGCGCAGCTGCCTCGCAATGGTCACCGTCGCCTCAAGATTGGTGCGGAATATGGTTTCCTCGAGATTCCGGTGCCCGACGAAGGCGCCGGTGTTGACGTCGATGGTGGTCATCGCCTCGGTCTGATCGATGATCAAATGGCCGCCGGATTTGAGCGACACTTTGCGGTCCAATGCCTTCTGGATTTCCTCCTCGACGTGGTGCAACTCGAACACCGGCCGCGACTCTTCGTACAACTCGATGCGCGGCTGGGTGTCCGGCATGAATGTGCCGGCGAATTCCCGCATCTCACGATGCGCGTTCGGCTGATCAATCAGCACCTTATCGACATCCGGCCGCAGCAGATCGCGCAGAATGCGCAGGTGCAGCGGCAAATCGGCGTGCACCAGGTTGCCGGGCTGGGTGCGCAAGCCTTTCTGACGCACGAACTCCCACAGCTTGCGCAAATAGATCATATCGGCGAGCAAGGCCTCGGGCGGCGCATCCTCCGCGGCGGTGCGCACGATGAATCCCGCGTTCTCCATAGGGGTTAGGCCGGTTTGCACCGCGGCGCGCAAACGCTCGCGCTCGCCCTCGGCCTCGATGCGAGCCGACACGCCGACGCCGTGGCCCTTGGGCATGTAGACGAGGTACCGAGACGGCAGGGTGATGTACGTGGTCAGACGGGCGCCCTTGGTACCCATCGGATCCTTCACCACCTGGACCAGGATTTCATTGCCTTCGGCCACCAGCGCGCGGATGTTCTCGGTGCGTGGCGCCTCGATGCCGGTCTCCGCATGACGCGGATCGAATATGTCCGAGGCGTGCAAGAACGCGGTTCTTTCCAAGCCGATTTCGATGAATGCCGC
>DATCDX010000098.1:0-9424 GCA_036510475.1 Steroidobacteraceae bacterium | reverse complement strand
TAACTTTGGTCCACAAGCTCTTGTTTTATCAGTTGGATATTCCTTTTGAGTACCGCTCCTACTTATCGCTCCGGCATGCAATCTGTTCCCGCCAGTGGCGCCGCTGCGCCGCCGGGGGACCGGGCGGCGGCGCTGGCATTTCTGCAAAACTTGGCGACCGAAGTCTCGGAGGGCACGATCGACCTGCCGTGCTTTCCTGATGTGGTTGTGCGGATCAGCACGGCGCTGGCGAACCCGGACACGACCTCCGATCAAGTGGTCACCATCGTGGGCGCCGAGCCTCGATTGGCCGCTCGCGTGCTGCAAACGGCCAACTCCGCAGCCTTCAACAGCGCGGGAAAACCACTGACGGACTTGCGCTCCGCGATTACGCGCCTCGGGCAGCAGATGGTGCAGAGCACGGCGATGTCCTATGCCATGCAACAGATCAAGAACGACGCGACATTGCGATCGATCGAACAACCCTTAACCGATTTGTGGAACCAGAGCATCGCCGTCGCCTCGATCAGCCACTTGGTCGCGCAGCGAACTAAAGTCGATCCGGAAGAAGCGTTTCTGACCGGACTGCTGCACGGCATCGGCAGTCTATACATCATGGTTCGCGCGACCAGTCAGGCGAACCTTGGCACTGAGCGCTCATGGCTGGAGCTGATCGCGGGCTGGCAGGCTCCTATCGGCAAGGCGGTGCTGGAAAGCTGGGGCTTTGCGGAAGAGATGTACAACGCCGTGGGCGATCAGGGGGACTACGAGCGCCGTTGGAAGCACCAAGCCTCGCTTACGGATGTGCTGATCGCGAGCCTGGTGCTCGCGGACGCCCTGAATACGCCCGAACCGCGAGTCATCGCGACGGAGGGCATCAACGCCTTCTTGAGTGTGGGAGTGACGGTCGAGGATTGCACCTCCATTCTGGCCGAGGCGAAGCGTCAAATCGCCTTGGTGCACGAAGCGTTGGCGTAGCGTTCACCCTGGCGCCGCCGGCGCTCCGGCCCCTTGATAATTCATGCTATGAAACCAATCGCCAAAACTTCGCCGGCGCACCGGCTCCCGAATCTACCACCATGGACCATTGCCGCGCCGCTATTTGCCGGGGCGGTATTGGTGGCGGCCGCCTTCGGCTTCGGTTCCGGCGGATTTTTCGTGACGCTGGTCGCGGCCGGCCTCGCCGCCAGTGTGTTCGCCGCCGTGCATCACGCGGAGGTCATCGCTCATCGGATCGGCGAACCCTACGGCACCTTGGTACTGGCGTTGGCGGTGACGCTGATCGAGGTCGCGCTCATCGTCTCGTTGATGATCGCGGGAGGCGCGGAAACCGCGGCCTTGGCGCGCGACACGGTATTCGCGGCGGTGATGATCATCTTGAACGGCATCATCGGACTGTGCCTGGTGGTGGGCGGCGCCATGCACCGCGAGCAAAGCTTCAGCTTCGACGGCGTCAACGCGGCGCTGGTTGCGTTGGCCGCCATCGTCGTCCTGACGTTGATCTTTCCCAACTACACCATCACCACACCCGGTCCGATTTATTCCTCCGGTCAACTGATGTTGATCGCGGTCGTATCACTGGTGATCTACGGCGCCTTCGTTTTCACGCAGACCATCGAGCACCGGCGGTATTTTTTACATGGCCACGATCGCGACCATGGAGATGACCCTGGCCACGACCTCGGCCACGAACCTGGCCACGACTCTGGCCACGACTCTGGCGGCGAAGCGGCGGCGCAGCTCGCGCTGCCGAGCAATACGGTCACGGCCTTGAGTTCGGCGCTGCTGCTGCTGTGTCTCGGCGTCGTGGTACTGCTCGCGAAGAAACTGGCGCCCAGCCTCGACGCCGCGGTATTGCGCCTGGGCGCTCCGAACGCGGTGGTCGGCGTGATCATCGCCGGCATCGTACTGTTGCCCGAGGGAATCGCCGCGGTGCGCGCGGCGCATGCGAACCGTTTGCAGACCAGCCTCAACCTCGCTTTGGGTTCCGCGCTCGCCAGCATCGGCTTGACCATTCCGGCGGTCAGCCTCTTATCGCTGTGCATGCATTCGCGGCTGGTGCTGGGGATAGACACCAAGTCCTCGGTACTGCTGATACTGTCGCTGTTTCTCACCGCCATGGCGCTGCGGATCGGACGCACCATCGTCCTGCACGGCGTCGTGCTGCTGGTGGTTTTCGCGGTGTATCTGTTCACGACCGTCATACCCTGACGTTCCCGGCCGCGATTCGGTTAAGATGCCTGGCGGCCATCGTTTGGGAGCATCGATGAAACAGTTCTTTGGAATCTGTATTGCACTCGCATTGGTGTGGGGATCAGGCCCTGCCGAGGCCGGCAGCCAAAAGCTGCGCATCATCAGCTGGCCGGATTACATACCCGCCGACTTGATCGCCGCCTTCAAGAAAGAGACCGGCATCGATGTGGAAGTGACCCTGTCGAACAACGAGGAAATCATTTCCAAGCTGCGCGCGACGGGAGGCGCGGGTTACGATCTGGCGCAACCTTCCCAGGATCGCATCACCGCCGCCCAGAGCGAATTCGGGATCTACAAGCCATTCGATCTGACCAAGATCAAGCTCGGCGAATTTCAGCCGGTGTTTTTGGATCTCGTGCGCAAGAACACCACCATCGGTGGCCAGGTATATGGACTGCCCTACCTGTGGGGAACCGACGGTCTGGTGGTCAACACCCAGCGCGCCAAGGTCGCCGACTACCCCGATTTATGCAGGCCCGATCTCAAGGGCAAGACCGCCATTCGCTTGAAGCGCCCGACGCTGATGGCATTTGCGTTCGCGTCCGGTAAAGACCCCTTCGCGCTTTACAGCAATCCGAAGGCCTACGGCGCCCTCATGAACCAGGTCGGCGCCGAGCTCATCGCGTGCAAGGCGAATTTCAAGTTCTTCTACGACAACAAGGACCAGTTGCTCAACGGCTTCCGCTCGGGCGAAGTGGTGGCCGCCATGATGTGGGACACCGGCGGTTGGACGCTGAATCGCGAGAATCCGGCGATTCGTTTCATCGTGCCGCGCTCTGGGGCTCTGGGCTGGCTCGATACCTTTGCGCTGCCGGCGCGCGGCCGCAACGATGCGGCGGCCTATGCCTGGATCAATTTCGTCATGCGTCCGGAAAACGCCGCGCGCGTGATCCGCTCCGTGGGCAGCTTTTCCACGGCCAATGGCACGGCGCCGTTGATCGACCCACGCCTGAAGGCGCAATTTGACGCGGCTTTCCCCAACGGCGATCTGAAAGGCATCCACTGGTATCCGGCCATACCGGCCGGCTTGGAAGAAATGGAAGGTCGGGTACTCGACCGGGTGAAGGCCGCCAATTGAGCACGCCCGATCTGGAAGCGGACGCCCTGTCCAAGCGTTTCGCGGATCACGTGGCGGTGGATTCCCTGTCATTCAAAGTGGAGCGCGGCAGCTTCTTTTCGATACTGGGTCCCTCGGGCTGCGGCAAGACCACACTGCTGCGCATGATCGCCGGGTTCATCGCGCCCGACGGCGGCGATATCGCCATCGGCGGCAATAGCATGCGCGGCGTCGCACCGAATCGGCGGCCGGTGAACATGGTGTTCCAGCAGCTGGCGCTGTTTCCGATGATGTCGGTGGGCGAGAACGTCGCCTTCGGCTTGGCCAGGCGCGGCGTGGCCAAAGCGGAGCGGCTACGGCGCAGCGCCGCGATGTTGGAACGCGTCGGATTGGGCAGCGCGGCGGATAAGCGCGTCGATGAATTGTCGGGCGGCCAGCGCCAGCGGGTCGCCATCGCGCGCAGCCTGGTCCTGGAGCCGACTTTACTGTTGCTGGACGAACCCTTGGGTGCGCTCGATCTGAAGCTGCGCGAGCACATGAAAATCGAGCTCAAGCAATTGCAGGCGTCTTTCGGCACCACCTTCGTCTACATCACGCACGATCAGTCCGAAGCGTTGGTGCTCTCGGATCACGTCGGTGTGATGAGCCAGGGGCGGTTCGAGCAGTTGGGGACGCCGCAGGACTTGTACTATCGGCCGCAAACGCCGTTCGTGGCCGGTTTCGTCGGCGCGAATAACCGCATCGTGGGCCGCGCGACGGTGCGAAACGGTGCCTTGGCCGAAGTCGAGACCCCGGACGGCTGGAGGGTGCGCGCGCTGGCACAGGGCGCGATCGCCGCGGGCGACGCCGTTGAGATGTTCGTGCGTCCGGAGGTCGCCCTGCTGGCGCGAGACGCGGCAGGCTTGCCGCCCGATCAGCCGCAGCATTGCGGCGAGGTACAGAGCCTGTTGTTCGACGGCGCGAATTCCGCGGTGCTGCTGCAGGAACAACGCACGCGCCGTGAATTTCGCATTGCGCTGCCCCAGACGGGACAGTTCTCCGACCTCAAACCGCAAGAGAAAATCGTATTCAGCTTCGATCCAAAGCGCGCGGTATGCTTTCCGGCGCGCACCGCAGCGGTTGGACTCGATGGCTGAGACGCCGCTGGACACGCGCTGGCACGGACGCCTGGCGCTCGGTCTGTTGCTCGCGCCGGCGCTGCTGTGGCTCGGCGCCCTCATCGTGCTGCCGCACATCGATCTCGCGATACTGTCCTTGCGCGAGCGGGTCGGGCCCAGGCACTACGTGGCCAGCCTCGCGCAATACAAAACTTTTTTCGAGGAACCGCTGTACTGGCATGTGTTCGTGCGCACGGCGCTGATGTCCCTCATCGCCACCTTCGCCACCCTGCTGCTGGCGTTTCCCATCGCGTGGATCATCGCCAAATTGGCGCGGGGCCGCGCGGGCTCACTGTTGTTCATCGTCTGCCTGATTCCGTTCTGGGTGAGCGAGACGGTTCGCACGCTCGGCTGGATGATTCTTCTCAGAGAGTCCGGCGTACTGCCGGCTCTGCTGGTGAAACTCGGCATCACCGCGGTTCCCGTCGAATTGCTGTACCGGGACTCGACCATCATGGTGGGCTTGGTGTACACGTCGCTGCTCTTCATGGTGGTGCCGCTGGTGTCGAGCCTCGAAAGTCTGGACAACTCGCTGATCGAAGCCGCGTACGACCTGGGCGCCGGCGGCTTTTCGGTGCTGCGCACCATCGTCATTCCGCACGCCGCGCCCGGCATCACCGCCGGCTGCATCGTGGTGTTCATGCTCACGCTCGGCAATTACCTGACCCCGACACTGCTCGGCGGCAAGAACTCACAGTGGTTCACCGAGCAGATCTATACACAGTTCATCACCCGCTTTAATTGGGAACAGGGCGCCGCCTTCGGCTTTCTACTGCTCGGGCTGTCGACCGCCATGGTGGTGATCGGTCTCAAGGTGAGCGGCCAGCGCTTCGGCGAAGTGATGCGGCGGACATGATCCCATCGCTGCCGCGTCCTCCCTGGCTGCGTGCCGCGACGGCGGCCTACCTGGTCGCGTTTTTGATTTTCCTGTTCCTGCCCCTGGTGGTGATCGCGGTATTCGCCTTCAACAATGCGCCCTACCCCGCGCCGCCATGGCGGGGATTTACCCTCGATTGGCTTTTCGGTAATGCGGCGCTGGGCCGGGTCGGGCTGTTCGCCGACACTGAGTTGTTGGGCAGCATCTGGACCAGCTGCATCGTCGCCTTCTGGGTGACGCTGCTGGCGGCGCTGGTCGGCACCAGCAACGCGTTCCTGATCGAACGCGGCCGCTTTCGCGGCAAACAGGCGCTGTCGGTTCTGATGATGGCGCCGCTGGTCATCCCCGGCGTGATCCTCGGCATTTCCATTCTCGCTTTCGCGAGCCAGGTCGCCGACTTCGCGGACAATGTCTTCGGTCTGGAGCTGGATTTTCTGCGGCCCGGCTTGCCGCTGATCGTCCTCGGGCAATTCTCGTACATCGCCACCATCGCCACGCTTACCATCAGCGCCCGCTTGCAGCGCTTCGATCGCACCCTGGAGGAGGCGGCGCTGAATCTGGGCGCGTCCAAAGCCGCCGTGTTTCGCACCATCCTGCTGCCCTATCTGCGGCCCGCGCTGCTGGGTTCCGCCGCCATCTCGTTTCTGATGTCCTTCGCCGACTTCAACACCACGCTGATGCTGGTCGGTGCGGATACGCCGCTCACGGTCATGATGTATGCGCGGATGCACGAGGGTGCGACCCCGGTGCTGAACGCCGTCAGCCTGTTTCTTATGATCGCCTCGGCGGCACTGGCGCTCACGTTGCTGCGCCGTGGCGGCAGGCGGGGGAAATCCCCCGCTTGAAGGAACTCGCGCGCCGTGCGCCTTAAGCGCGCCTTAAGCGGCGGCGCCCAAAATCTCCACCAGCTGCACTCGGCGATCCGTCGTCGCGGACTCGAATTCAGAACTGATGGTGGTCAACTCCTGTTCATCGCGGGCGCTCACGACCTTGATGAGACAGGCGCGATCCCGGCCGCGGCGTTTGGCCTCGTACAGCGCTTTGTCGACCAGACTGATCGCCGTTTCGAGCGAAATGTCCGGCGCCGACCCCATCATCGGAAAGCTTGCGTAGCCGATGGAAATCGTGCAGTGGATCAATTGGCCGTTCCACACGACGGGATCGCAGCGCACCGCCTGTAACAGCCTCGCGGCCGTCATATCCGCCTGCGGCGGCGTCATCGGTCCGAGCACGGCCAGAAACTCCTCGCCTCCCCAGCGCACCAGTTCGTCATTGCCGCGCAGCGCCGCCGCGAGCCGCTGGCTCATGGCCGCCAGCACCGCGTCGCCCGCCGGATGTCCATAGGTATCGTTGATGCGCTTGAAGTGATCGAGGTCCGCCAGCAGCACGCAGCCGCCGACCGGACGTGCGCCGTCGATCGCGAGCACGCGTTCGTTGAAGTAGCGCCGGTTCGATAGCCCTGTCAAAGGGTCATGCTCGCTGCTGAAGCGCAGACGTTCGTTCGCCTTTCTGACGCGGGCGAATGCCCAGAGCAGCGCCGCGCATATGCACGCGATGAACATCGCGGCGGCCAGGATCAACTGTTGGCGCGCCCGTTGTCCGCGCATCTCGGACGCCTTGAGCGCATTGTCGCGCCGCAGCAGTTCGAGCTCGCGCGCCTTGCGCTCATCGTCGAATTGCGCGGATAACTCAAGGAACGCGCGCTGGCGCGTATTGGTCATGAATTTTTGGCTCACGCCGTCATATCGATGATAGGCCTGGATGGCCATCATCAGGTAACCCGCATGTTCCAGTGCGTCGGCGTATTCACGCAGCAATTCCTTGGCATCCAACAGGTCGCTGCCTTCGAGCGCATACGCTATCGATTCTTCCGCGAGCTTCTCACCCGGCTTGATGTTGCCGAGTCCGATATAGGCGAGACCCTCGTTGAACAGGGTGATTTGCTCATCGTCGCGTTGATTGGTCTGCAACATCAGCGGCAGCGCCTGCCTGGAATACTTGAGCGACTCGGCGAAGTCACGGGTTTTCAAATAGGAATCGCCGAGATTGAGCAGCGCCAGCTGCAGCCACTTGCTGCTGCCGGAGCGCTTTGCATGTTCGAGTCCCGATAAGGATGAGCTTCGCTCCAGGGCGCGGTCGCCACGGTGGTCGGCCACGTCGGCAATGGACTCCTCGGTATCCGCAAGGCCAGCCTCATCGTGCAATTGAGTGGCGAGGCTGTGGGCTGAATCCAACTGCGCCGACGCCTTGTCGTAGTTGCCGCTATCGGTATAAATGCGGGCGAGTGACAGCATCGCGTGCAGCGTTCGCCAGTCATCGTGCATCTTGTTCGCAAGATCCAACGCCTGCTCCAAGGAGGGCAATGCAGCTTCGTCCTGTCCCAGAATGCGCAGCACGTTGCCGCGCAGAATCAACAGCCGATAGCGATCGGCGTCGCTGCCGACGGCTTTGACGTCGATGCGATTGAGTTCGGCGTCCGCCGTGGCGAACTGCTCGTGCTGACGATAGGCATAGGCCCGCACATAGTGACTCGCTTGCAGCGCCGCGGCGGCGCCCTCGCGCCCAATGTCGCCTAAGCGGCGAATCACGGCATCGACGTCCTCGTCGCGGCGGCTGTCGGCGTAAATCATGCCGCGAATCTCCAGCATCTCGATTTCCGCTTGCGCCGAGGCCGCGGGCAGCGGCGGCGCGGCGTCGATCATCTGCGCCGCGCGCTCCGGGTCCGACCACTCGAGCTTCTCCAGTTGATCGGCGTAGGTCGACTCGGCCACGGCGCCGGATGCCAACGCGGCCAAGAGCCCAACGATCCCTATTAGCTCGAATTTGTTAATTTTTCGCATGACGACCAGTGTCAGACCGCAGTGCAGCACCGCGTATGGCGCATTTGGTCATGATAATGGATCACATGGCGTGACGAAGGTCATCTCTCGATAATCAAAGCGCGCCACACTGCGCCGCCATGCGCGCAGAGTGTGACGCGGGTCATTACCGGCGGCCGGCGGCCGCCGGCGCTAGAACTCAGCTTGAAGTCAATGGATGCCGGACACCGCCCGCTCAAAATCCTGCGCCGCGCGATCGATGCCCGCGGCGACGTTCTCGATCACCTGCGACACCTGCGGCACCTGCCCCTGCGCTTCGCTCCATTTCTTTTCATCCATGTATTCGCGGACGGCCGCGACGGGTTTCGCGCCGTATCCCGTGTAAGCCCCCGGGGCGTAAATCTGATTCTTGAACCACGGCCGTTCGGGGAGCCCCTTCTGGTTCAGAAACAACCGGGAGACGCTCATTAGATCCGCATTGAGGGGCAGCAGCGTTTGCGCGGGAAGCGGCGGCGAGCCTTTGGACCGATAGCTGGCCAGAGCCTGTGAGAAACGCTCGGCGCTCTTCTTGAGCGAGACGATCGCATTCTTCATGGGCGCAAAATTCATGTAGGGCGGCACCGTCTCGGCCGGCGGCGGCACCATGGGCCTACGCGGATCCTCGATTGCTTTGAAGACGCCTTCCTTGAGCTCCAGATTGCGCTCCGAGAATTCATCCTGCTTGTCCTTCACTAATTTTTCGAGGTCAGCCTCGTATTTCTCGATCGCCTGGGCCTGCGGCGCATAGTCGACCGGCACCCAATCGGCATCCGCGAACCGCATGATGGCGGTGCCCGCCGTTTGCGACAGCGCGCGGCCGTAGGCGAAGTCTTTATCGACGAATTCGGTATACCACTTAAAGTCGTCGTAAACGGAGTGATACTGGCTGCCGTCGTCTTCGTCGCCGAAACTTAAGTCCAAGGTCGAGATGCCGGCGAAATCCTGGAACGCCGTATAGTCTGAGCCGTCGCCCAGCGCTTCAACCTCAAGATCGTGGCGATTGCGCAGCTCGCCGCGCTCCTCGGCATCCTTCGCCTTGCTGATGCTGTACAGATGCGAGCGCTGGTACACTGACATCTGCGTCTCCGGGTCCTGTATCGCGCGGGCCACCCCGCTGATGAAGTGCTGTAGATCTTGCGTGCCGCCCGCCGACAAAAAGCCGCGCTCATTGGTGTCGGAATTTATGTAGATCACGGCGTGCCGGCGCAGCTCATCGACATGAGTCTCCACCCACTCCACCGAG
>DATCDX010000097.1:0-5137 GCA_036510475.1 Steroidobacteraceae bacterium | reverse complement strand
ACGCGGCAACCAGCCAGGCGCCGGCTTCCGCGTAGTCGGCACCGACGTCGAGGTTCGACCCATCACGCGCGCCCAACTGCGTGGCAAGGCGCATGGCCAGCTGCTCGGTTCGTACCGCATCCTCGTTGTGTGTCGCGTTTTGCTGCTCGTAGCCCACGCGTACCAGCACACTGACATAGGCGCGCCGCGCGGCCACCGTGGCGTTGGGAGCTTCGGCGAGGGGGCGCAGCAGCGCGGCCGCGCGCTGGCCCGCGACAGCTCCGGCGGGATCGTTCCGGTTGTCGAGTATCTGAGCCTGGATGGCATAACCCAGCGCCAAGGCGATTGCCGTCGCCTCGGACGTATCGCCGCCGCGCCGCAGCTGCTCGAGTAATTGCAGCGCCTCGGCATCGGTGGCGCTGCTGGCATCGAGCTTGCCGAGCATGCGCAGCGCGCGGGCGTAATTCACCATCGCCAGCGCACCATTGCGGGTGGTTTCCGTGTCTTTCAGTGCCGGCGGCAGGGCATGGAAGTAGTCGACCTGGCGTTTGGCAAATTCCGCCACCACGTCGAGCCGGCCGAAACTCTGTAGTTCCCGGACGAAATCATCGGATAAGTAGCCGAGCAGGCGTTCCGCCTGTCCCCGAGCCTGTTCGGACACGGCGCGCGTCTGCTTGGCCTCAAGTTCCGCGTGACGGGCGCGCTGCGTGCTGAAATACGCCAACACCGCGGCGATGAGCGCGCCGACGGCCAGCACCGTGCAGCCAACGGCGATCCGGCGTGCGCGCACCAGGGCGCGGCGCGCGTCAAGCTCGCGCGAGTGCTGCTCGGCGAGCAGCTGCTCGGTCGCTTCGCGCGCCTCGCGTTCCCGCCGCAGATCCCGGCTGCTCTTGACGACGCCGCACAGCACATCGTGGGTAAGCTCGACCCGGCGCACGTCCAGACGCTCTTCGATCCGCAGCAGCCGGCGGTTGACCAGGATCGCCAGTGTGCCGGCAGGCGCGCCCACAGCTTTGAAGCGGTTGAGGAGGCGCTCTTCCGCAACATTCTCGCGGAACCCTGAGCTGGTCAACAGATCGTCTTCGATCACCCGGCGCACGGCCGGTAGCTGATCGGCCAGCGAACGTTCATAGAAGCTGCTGAGGATGCCGGCATGCGAGCCGGCGAGCAGGTCGAGGGAAATCTCATCGCGCCCTTGGGCGAGACGGGTGTCGTTGAGCTCGCGGCAAATCAGGCTGAGCAACGACGGTTCGACCTCGGCATTGGCGAGCTCCGCGCCGCCGGCGACGAAACGCACGATCGCGGCCGCCACTTCCTCCGTGACCAACCGCTTGCCCGGCTGCATGACCGCGGCCAGCGCCTGCGTGCCGTTCATCCGCGCCAGCCGCAGGCGGTTTTGCGAGATGCTCGGCATGGCCTTCTTCAAGCCTTCAAGCGGCGCCAGGTAATCCTCGCGCAGCGCGATGAGCACGCGATAGTCACCGCGCGCGAAATCAAAACGCTCGGCGCCTGACTCGTCCTCGTCGAGTTTGGCCTCCAGGGACTTCGGCGGCCGGTTCTCGACCAGATCGGCCAGTTCTTCGATGAAGCGCGCGGCGCGTGCGCGTCCGAAATCATCGCTTTGCGCCAGCGTGAATATTTCCTCGAACTGATCGAAGATCAGCAGCGGGATCAGCGTGGCGCCGGACTCGTCGCGCAGCACGTCGTCGCGATGATGCAGAAACTCCCACAGTGACTCTCCCTCGACCGCCGTGCCCGCCTGGGTCCATTCTCCGGCGCGCCGCGCGCTGCGGCTGATCGCCTGTTTGATCTGCTCCGCCGGCTCCGGCGAGTCCTTGCCGTAGTCGATACGCACGTAGACCGGGCAGTAGCCCTGACTGCGCAGCCGCGGCACCAGGCCTGCGCGCAGGATCGAGGTCTTGCCGAGTCCCGACTGGCCGAACAGTACCGTGAGCAGCTTGCGCTGCACCCGGCGGGCGAGTTCGGCGACTTCATCCTCGCGTCCGTAAAAATAATCCCGTGTTTCCTCGGTAAAGGAGGCCAGGCCCAGCCAGGGATTGCGCTCGTCGACCGCGGCCGCGGTCGGATCAGCCGCCGGGGCGTTCTGCGATTGCGCGTTCACTGCGATCGCGCCCGCATGAAGTCGACGATGCGCTGGGCGAACTCGGCGGGCACTTGCCCGGCGGCTAGCTGCGTGAAGTGCAGCGCTTTGAATTTATCCGGTACCCGTGCTTCGGCGGCGTTCGTGGCATCGACGCTCACCGGCAGAATGAACAGCGCGCCGTCGGCCATGTTGCGTACACGATCGATGGCATAGCTCCATTCGCGGCGAAAGTAGCCCTCCAGCCGGCGCTGCGTGTTCGCCGAGATCACCGGGATGAAGTATGAACAGCGGGCGATATTGCGCTGGATCTTTCGATCGTAATCATCGCCCACCTCCAGCCGGTCGATGTCGAACCAAGTGGTGATACCGGCCGCTTCAAGGGCCGCCTTGATCTGCTGGACCGCCGCCAGGTCCTCACGTGCATAGCTGATGAAGACCGCGTTGTCCGGCATTTCCCGGGCGGGCGGCAGGAAGCGCGCCAGGGCGGGACTGGCCGCGCCGGCGCCGGGCTTGCGGCGTGCCTGCCAGCGGGCATGCAGTTCTTCGACGAATCGCTCGGCCCCCATGTAGATGCGGGTGCGCACGCTCACCTGTTGCAGGAACGCCATGAGCCGGTCGTCCTCGCTGCTGTGATCGTCGGCCAGCACTTCGCCGACATCGCGCGGGTCCGAGAGGCGCTGGCGCTTGGCCATGCGCAGGAACAGACGCGCCAGCCAGTTGGTGAAATTACTGCCGATAAACAGCAGATGATTGTGTTCAAGTTCGTGAAACAGTTTCTCCGGCGCCAGATGTTCGCTCTGCAATGCGCAGATGTATTCCAGCAGATCTTCATCCGAGATGACGTAGGTGGGCGAGGCGGAGATTTTGCCGAACAGATGATAGACCACCGGGCGCTGCAACCGATCCCGTTCGGCCGGCAGATCGACCACCCGATTGGGCGCGTAGGACAGCACATCCGTCGAGGGCGTGCCGTTGAAGCGTTCCAGATTGATGGCGTTCTCGAGCAGCGGATCGAACGTGGTGGTGACGAACAGATCGAAATCGGTGATGGCCGCCAGGCGCCGCAGCGCCGTGGGCGGTTCGAAATTCGCCTCTTTGAGGATGCTGCGCATCCGCACGTACGCCTCTTCGCGCCGTCCGCGCGCCGAGAGGAACCAGCAGACCACATCATTGAGGGTGTAGGGCTGCGGCAATTCCGCGATATTGACGTTGAGCCGCCCGGCAAGTTTCTCGGCGACCCAGTCGAGCAGCAGCCGTGGGCCGTGGTCGGTCGAGACCAGCAGCAGTTCCGGTCCGACGATGGGGATGACACGCCGCTCCTCGATGAAGCTCAGCAGGTCATCCCACGCGTCATCATCCAGAGTGGTCAGCGGCGCTAATGCGGCCGAACCATGACTCATATAGTCCCAACCATCGCCCGTAGGTACAGGCTTATTTGATTATCCTTCAAGTCTGACGCAGTGCAATGCACACTGCAAGCTGCGGTCGCGCAAGCGGCGGCCATGCAAGCGGAAGCCATTGCAGGCGTCCGCTCAGGGCGTCCGTTATGGCGGCGGATATCGTAAACTTAAGGCTCCATGATCAAATTCTTCTCGCGGCTCCCCCTATGGGCGCTGTACGCATTTTCCACCTTTCTGTACTGGCTGGCGTTCTACGTGGCGCGGCATCGCCACCAGGTGATCCGCGAACAGCTCGACCGGGTATTTCCCGACTCGAGCGACGCCGCCCGCGAGGCCATCCACAAGCGGTTTCTCAAGAATTTCTGCGACGTCATGGTCGAGGTGCTGAAGTCCGTCTCCATGTCGGAAAGCGACATGCGCGCGCGCATGCACATAGTGAATTTGGATGCCGCCCGACGTTACTTGGATGCCGGCCAATCCGTGATGTTCGTGACCTCGCACCTCTGCAACTGGGAATGGCTGCTGCACGGCGTTACGCTGCACTTGGGCTACCCGGTCGATGCGGCTTATAAACCCTTGCATGATCCTTGGGCGGAGCGGCTCATGCTCAAAGTCCGTTCCCGATTCGGCGCGCGGCTGGTGCCCGCCAAGGAGTTGCTGGCGGATTTTCTGCGCAGGCGTGGGATCGTGCGCGCATTGGCCGTGAATGCCGATCAGGCGCCGATGTCGACGGACAAGCGCTACTGGACCCAATTCTTGGGCCAGGACACGGCTTTCTATATCGGCGCGGAGCAAATCGCGCGCGCCACGCGCCTGCCGATCCTGTATGTGGGCGTGCGCCGGGTCAGGCGTGGTTACTACGAAGTCGAATTAAAGCCGCTGTGGGACGGGCGGGAAGTCACCGAGCCCAACACGGTGACCGAGCGCTACGCACGCGCCTGTGAAATCGACGTGCGTGCGAGTCCCGCCGATTGGCTTTGGTCCTATCGACGCTGGCGTTTGAAAAGGCCGCTGTACGGCGCTGACTGACACCGCACCCTTACGGGCGCACGGCCTGATAGGATATGCCCATGAAACTGGATGACAGCCGCCGTAGCGACAATGTCGAGGATGATCGCGGTTCCGGGACGGGCCGCCGTGGCGCCGGTATCGGCATCGGCACCATCGTGATCGTGATCATTGGGTATTTCATGGGCGTGAACCCATCGACGCTATTGGGCTTATTGAGCGGCGGCGCCCCTCAGTCCGTCACCGCGCCCAGCCAGGGGACGCCGGTGACCGGCGCGTCCACCGATCCGCAAGTCGATTTCGTGCGGGCGGTACTCGGCGAGACCGAAGATGTCTGGGGCGCCTATTTCAAGAGCATGGGCAAAACTTACGTACCCCCTAAGCTGGTGCTGTTCAGCGGACAGGTGTCATCGGCCTGCGGCTTCGCAAGTACCGCCGCCGGGCCCTTCTACTGCCCGGGAGACCGCAAGGTATATATCGATTTGGCGTTTTATCGGCAGCTCGCCTCGGAGTTCGGTGCGCCGGGCGATTTCGCGCGCGCCTATGTCATTGCGCACGAGGTCGGGCACCACGTGCAAAATCTTTTGGGAATCACCGACGCCGTTGATGCGGCGGAGCAGCGCGCCGGCCGCACGGCCGCGAACCA
>DATCDX010000096.1:0-2393 GCA_036510475.1 Steroidobacteraceae bacterium | reverse complement strand
GGCAAGTGATTGCGCACCGGTGCGGGCAGATCGAGATTGTTGCGATACGGCATGTGACGGTCTTCCGGGCGCCGCTCCTTGTCGGCGCAAGGTGGGCCGTCCTTCGAGTTTCTCATTGCCCTAAATCACCGAGCGGACAGTGTGTTCCTTCCGAAAGTCGAAATTCGGCTTCTATGAAACGGATGGAAAAGGATGCAAAGGCGTGCAAGCTTGTTTGCGCCGGTGGCGATCGCTGTGAACAATCGCGCCTTCGGGTTGCGCCGTACTCGACGGCTCGTGCGCCAAGCTGCAGACTGGCGCCTCATTCTTATCGGATCGCATAACGGAGGCCGAGGGATGTACCGGAAAGTTGCGTTCGTCGTGGCCGCGTTAGCGGCACTGGCTGTGTCCTACGGGCCGGCAAATGCCGGCGGGCGCCACAAGGATGCCAAGGCGGCGCTCACAGCCACCGAGATCGGTGTCGGCGCCGCTTCGACCGCAGCCTACTTCGCCATCAATGACTGGCACTGGAAGTGGGACAGTGCCCGCGCCGGGATCACGCAGATTGGCGCCATTGCCGGCACGACGATCGGCTGCGCCGCAGTATCGCCGATGGTCGCGACCGTTTTGCTCAAGCGTCCGCTCCGCTATCGCGAGGCGCACATGCTCATCGCCGGCTGCGTCATTCCGGTGATCGGAAGCTGGCTGGTCGAGCAGGCCTATGACAATCACATCCTCTGGGCACCGGACGAAGAGCCGGTCAGGGCCAAGAAGAAGTGGCAGAAGCACGCGATGAAATAAGGCGCGGCGATCGCGCCGAACCTGACGCCGGCGCCGCAGGGACGCCGGCGTTTTCGTTTGGTCAGGCCTTGGTCGCGATGAACAGGCCCTCGCGCAGACGGAAGGTCAGCGCATCGCCGATCGCCATGGGCGGCCCGGCAAGATCCTGCAGTCGAGCGGTGGCACCCTGTTCCTTGACGAAATCGGCGACATGCCGCTGACCTTGCAAACGCGTCTGCTGCGCGTGATCGAGGAATACGAAATCGTCCCGCTCGGCGGCGATCAGCCCATCACGGTTGATCTGCACGTGATCAGCGCCAGCCACCGCGATATTCGCCAGATGGTGGCCGATGGCGAATTTCGCGAGGATCTGTATTACCGCCTGAATGGCACGACGCTGTATCTGCCGCGCCTGCGCGACCGCCTCGATCGCACCGAACTGATCGAGGTGCTGCTCCACGAAGAAACCCAGGAAGGTGAGCCGGTACGCATCCTGCCCGATGCCTTGCACGCGCTGCTCACCTATCACTGGCCGGGCAATATCCGCCAATTGCGCAACGTGTTGCGCACCGCAGCCGCGTTGTGCCGCGACAACACGATCCGGCTTTCCAACCTGCCACAGGAACTGCTCGACGAAGCGGCGGAAGGCGCACCCGCAGCGGAGACGCCGATGGCATCGCCAAGCGGCGCAGACGGCTGCTGTCGCACGCCACTCGACAGTGCCGAACACGCGACGCTGTTGCGCGAACTCGAGCGACACCGCTGGAACATCACGCACACCGCCGATTCACTCGGGGTAAGCCGCAACACGCTGTATCGCAAGATCCGCAAGCACCAGATCACACTCGCCGAGTGACATCGCACGCGCCGGACGGGCGCTGACGTCACACCGGGCAGCCGTCTTGCGCGACGCGGAACCCCGCGTCGCTCGCCCAGTTTCGCGACGACGCTGGCAATCCACACCGCAAATTCCTGGAGGACCGCTGGATTCCCTGCCGACACGGGGCACGCGGGACTGTCGCGCGGCGATTGCCAAACCCGGGGCTGGCACGCCGCCCACCACTACGCTTGCCGCTGCAAACCATGAAAATCGTGATTTTTTTTTGGTGAATTTTGCTTTTCGCGTGGTCGCGCCAACCGTCAGACTGGATGGGATGGATCGGTCAAGTCGCGCTGCGTGGCTTGCGCGGATCATCGTCCGTCAACATTCAGGGGTGATGCGTGTCTATGACAGCTGGAAAGATCGTCGCGACCCGCGCTTGCGCCCTCGTTGCATTGTTCTTCTGCACAACCATGTCGAGTATCGCCGCCGACGCGGATGACCCCCCCACCCTGAAGACCATAGTGGTGACCGCGACACGCATGGCGCAACCCGAATTCGACATACCCGCGTCGATCGATTCGGTCAATATCGACGAACACCCGGATACCCTCGGCGTGAATCCGTCGGAATACCTTTCCACGATTCCCGGCCTGCTGGCGCGCGACCGTCAGAATTACGCACAGGACGAACAGATCTCCATTCGCGGTTTCGGCGCCCGCTCTACGTTCGGAGTGCGCGGCGTGCGCCTGTACACCGACGGTATTCCCGCGACCATGCCCGATGGCCAGGGCCAGGTTTCGCATTTCAACTT
>DATCDX010000095.1:0-4106 GCA_036510475.1 Steroidobacteraceae bacterium | reverse complement strand
TAGCCGAAGTGACCGGCGCTGCGATACGCCTCGGACACCTCATCGAGCAGCGCGGCATGCGTTGCTGCCGCGCCGTTGGCCGCCTCATGCTTCCCAAGCCGGGGACGCAGAGGCGTACCCTCTATTGCTGCGGTGGTTGCGTTTGCTGCGTTTCCAATGGATAGGTACGCGCGGGCTCGACGCTGGGTGCCGCGCTACTGGGCGCAGCGCCTGGGGCCGCCTGCGCGCCGGCTGCGGCCGGCATATCGGCCTGCGGTGCGGGTGAACCTCGTACCGGGCTGCGAGTCAGCTGCGCCAGGCGTGTCAGGAAACGCTGGGCGGCCGGCGGCGCAGTCGGCGACTGGCCCGAGAAGATCTCCGTCGCCGTCACTCCACGCTTGCCGTAAAACGCCGCGTTCGCCGATCCATCGATGGAGATCACGCTGCCATCGAGCGCAATGCCGCCGAACAAGCCGCGTGTCCGCGCATAGGAATAAATCTCCGCATTGAAATTCAAGTCGGTGGCGGCCGAGCCCTGTCGCCCGACGGGTCCAGTGGCCACCGATGCGTCCGCGCCTAGGGTGAGCTTGCCGCCGGCGATGCCTTCGACGCCGGTTTTCGTGGTGAACACCAAGATGATGTCGGAGGACTGGGCGCCGGCTTGCAATCCCCAGCTGCCGCCGGTGATCGAGACGAAGGTCGGATTGCTCCATGGGGAGGTCAGCTTGTCGCGCACCACGAGCACGCCGTTGCCGTGACGGCCGCCGAATATGAAGGCGACCTTGGTGACATCGGGAATCACGGCGATTCCATAGGCACGAGACAGTAAGACATCCGGCACCCGCTGGTCCGGCATGCCTTGAACCTCTTCCAGTACTTCGGTGGCCGTCAGCAAGCGGCCTTCCTCACGCGCGGCACCGGCACGTGCTGTGTTTACAAATGCCGCCGTGGCGATGGCCGCTACGAACAGTAGGACAGAAGCGTTCTTAGTTCCGATTGACATCAAGACTCCTAAGGTAGGCGATCAGGCTAGCTTAGCGCTTGTTGGGCGCCGCGAGAACCCGCGCTGCATCGGCATCGCGGTGACGTGCAGTGTAGTACTGCGCCAGCCGCGCGGTGGCCTGTTGCGTTGCCGGATGTTGCGGACCCACTGCCGCCAGCAGTTTGGCGCGAGCCTTTTCCAGCATCGGCTCGCCCTCAGCCGCCTTGCCGCGCGCGATCAGGATCCAACCCAAGCTGGCCTCGCTGCGCGCGGTACGCCAGCTATCGGCACCGGCCAGCGCGGCATTGATATCCAATGCGGCGCGCAGTTCCGTTTCAGCCTCGGCAAGGGCGCCGCGTTGCAGCAGTATCTCTCCCAGCAATTGCCGCGTGGAGGCCACATACAAATGACGCGCGGGCAGAGACTTGGCGTACACGGCGAGCGCCTGACGGGCGTCGGTCTCCGCGGCCGGCAGATTGTTGGCTTGCAGATACAGGGTGGCCAGAGCATCGAGATAGTAGCCCACCAGATAGTGGTTTGGCCCGAGGCGCTCGCGCGTGATTTTCAATGCGGTCTGGGTCGATGCGATGGCACGCGCGGTATCGCCCTGACGGGCATACAGAATGCCCAAATTCACGTGGATCGAGGCCGTGCGCTGGTTGTCGGCACCGAATACTTCGTGCTCGATCTGCAAGGCCTCGTTCAAGTCCTGTTCCGCTTCCGCGTATTTCCCGCGTTGCGTGAGTATGTAGCCCAGGGTAGCCAAGGCAATCGCATGATCGGGGTGGTTGCGGCTGACGGTGGCTTGAAAAATGCCCAGTGCTTCGCGCTGGTAATGCTCTGCCAGCGGATAATCGCCCATCCACGATGCCGCCGATGCGAGACCGGTGAGCGTCGAGGCCACCTGTAGACTCCGGTTGCCGATGGTCGCTCGATAGATGTTGAGCGCCTTGCCGAATAGTTCGGCGGCGTGCCGGGGATCGCTCTTGGCATCGAGCGCGAAGTGCCCAAATTGCGCCAATATGTCGGCGGCTTCGGTCGGCGGCGTGTCGCTGCCGTCTCCCGATAGGGTCACCGCCTGGCGCAGGTACGCTTCCGCCGAGGTGAGTTCACCGGCGTCGGTCAGGGCCCGGGCCAAATTCGCCAACGCGACGGCGACATGGCCGCTATTGAAGGGACGTTCGTCCCGGCGAATGGCCAGCGCCTGCTCGAACAGGGGAATGGCTCGCTCGCTCAACCTTTGGTGCCGGTAGGCAAGACCGATGCTTTCCAGCAGCTCGGCTCGTACTTCCGGCTGCAGGCTGACGTTATCGGAAATTTTCGCCGCGCCGCGATCCAGCAGTTCCTTGGCGGTCGCTTCGTGGCCTTGGGCATTGAACGGATCGGCTTGCGAGAAGACGTCCACCAGGAAGGCCGACACCTGTTGCGCCCGGTCGCGTTCCTGCGCCGTGGCGACGCGCGCCAGCTCGATGCGATGGTTTTCCCATAGAGTGACGCCGGTGAACAGCGCCAATCCCAGGAACACGGCCACGACGCTGGTGACCGCCAACAGATGCCGGCGCAGAAATTTTGCGGAGCTGTAGCGCCAATCGCCCTGTCTGGCGCGCACCGGTTGGCCGAGCAGGTGGCGATTCAGATCGTCCGCCAGCGCCTCCACCGAGGGGTAGCGCCGCTCCGGCTCCTTGCGCATCGCCATGGCGATGATGGCGTCCAGATCGCCGCTCAAGCGGGTGCGCAGCCGTGGCGGCGAGAGTCCGCGGCGATCCGAGATCCGGCTGCGGTCCGTGTCCTTTTCGCCGCTTAGCTTGGAGATGACCATTTGGCTGGGGCGCACCGGATCGTCCATGCAGATGGCGCGCTCCAGTTGCAGCTGGCTGTAACTCAGCAGCCGATAGGGTGAACGGCCGGTCAATAGCTGGTAGAGCAATACGCCCAGCGCGTAGATATCCGTGGCGGTGGTGATCGGACGGCCGAGGACTTGCTCGGGCGCCGCGTTCTCGGGGGTCAGGATGCGCTCCTGAAGCCGCGTCACCGGCAAAGTATGCGACAGGCTCTCCGGCGCCAGCAGTTTCGCGATGCCGAAATCAAGCAACTTCGGTATGCCTTCGTCCGTGACGAAAATATTCGATGACTTGATATCCCGGTGCACCACCAGGTTGCGATGCGCATACTGCACCGCCGCGCACACCTGCACGAACAACTCCAGCCGCTCGCGCACGAACAAAGTCCGGCGATCGCAATAAACGTCGATGGATTCGCCGTCGACGTGTTCCATCACCAGGTACGGCGTGCCATCCGCCAGATCGCCGCTGTCGATCAAGCGTGCGATCGAGGGATGATCGAGAGTGGCCAGGATATGCCGCTCGCTGTGCAAGCGGCTGCGCAGGCGCGGATGCGGTGTCGCGTGCTGCAACACCTTGATGGCCACGGTTTGCTGGTATTGCGCGTCATCGCGCTCGCCGCGATACACCGTGCTCATGCCACCATGGCCCAGAATGGAAGTCACGCGATAGGGGCCGATCCGCGTGCCGATAAGGCGATCTTGGTGATCCTCCAGCAGCGATTCGGCCGCCTCGCCGATGGCCTGCAGCAGCGGGTCTTCGCGCTTCTGATCCAACTCCAACAGCGATGCGACCGAGGCACGCAATTCAAGATCGTCGCCACAGGAACTGGCCAAACGCGCGGCGCGCTCGTCAGGGCCGGTGTCGATCAGCGCATCGAACAGCGAGTGAATTTGTTGCCAGCGCGCGCGCGGTATCATGGGGGGGCCTTAGCGCTTGCCGCCGATTTCGTCGAGCAGCCAGGCGCGCGCCAGGCGGATATCCCGATCGACGGTGGCGGCCGAGGCACCGACCGCCACCGCGACCTGGTCATACGTCAAGCCGCCGAAATAGTGCAACTCGATGACCTGGGCCAAACGAGGTTCCAACTGCAGCAGCCCCTCGAGGGCGTCGTCCAGCGCGATGACGTCAAATTCGGCTGCCGCCGAGCCCGCAGCCGTGGTGGTCAATTCCCTGGCGGCGGCGTTGCGTTTCATTCTTGAGCGTGATTTCGCATGATCGACCAACACTCGGCGCATTAGGCGGGACGCCAATGCAAAAAAATGACTGCGATCCTGTAGGTCGACGTTGGTTTGCACCAAGCG
>DATCDX010000094.1:0-4120 GCA_036510475.1 Steroidobacteraceae bacterium | reverse complement strand
AAATCCACACCCGCATCGTGCAAGAGGCCGGCGAAGGTCTGGCTGACTTTCTGGTTGCGTGGATCGAACGAGGCGTAGTCGCCGACGAACCACAGCACGTCCACCGGTTCCTTGCGCGCATCCTTCACCTTGAACGGCAGTCCTTTGCTCCAAGAGCCCCGCTTGCGTTTCGATTCGCCGAAGGAGTTGCCGGTCTTGTGAATGGTCTGCAATGTCTTGGTAAGCAGCGGGTCCATGGCGCCATCCTCGACCAGCTTGCGGCGCAACTGCACGATGATGGGTATATGTTCGACGGCGACCGGGCAGATCTCGACGCAGGCCATGCAGGTGCGGCAGGACCACAGGGTTTCCATGGCCACCTGCCCGGGTCCCTTGCCATGTACGTTCAGTTCCGCGGCGTCGGGCAGCACGCCGGATTCCAGCGTCGCATTCGCAAACTCGCGCAAGCTCAAGATCACGTCGCGGGGTGACAGCGGTGCGCCCACCGCCCGGGCCGGACAGGCTTCATGGCAGCGGCCGCACTTGGTGCAGGCGTCCAGATTCAGCAACTGCTTCCAAGTGAAGTCCGTGATCTTTGCGACGCCCACCTGTTCCTGCGAATCGGGCACCCGCGTCAGCCTCTGCGAAGCCAGCGGGTCGCGCACCATCAAGGAGGCCGCCGAGGTGAAAATGTGTTTGACCTTGGTGAAGGGGATCAGCGCAATGAGCACGAGCGCCAGCAGGCCGTGGAACCACCACAGGCCGTGCCGCAGCAGCCCGCCGCCGTGCGCCCCCATCCCAAGCGCGCGCATTCCCTCGGCCAGCAGCGCGCCGACCGGCGACCACCAACGGGTATCCCAAACGTCCACCCGATCGTGCAGCCAGACCAATCTCGCCGCCTCCAGCACGTAGCCCGTGGCGCCGATGATCAGTAGTGTCCAGAGGAAGGCCCAGTCTTCGCGGCGATATTGCGGCCGGTTGAAATCCACATCGCCCGGCACCCGGTCGGGCCGCGCATAGTTGAGCTTCGGCAGCTTCATCCAGCCGCGCCGGTACATCATGAAAATCAGGCCGCCGATCAGCGCGACGCCGGCCACATCCAGAACCAGCGAGAACACCAGGTAGAAATCGCCGTGCCAGAAACGAATGCCGAACAGCGGCTGGAGAATGTCGTACTCCAGCGTAATCGTGGAGGTGCCGGCGAACAGCAGCAGGAATCCATAAAATATCAGGCGATGCGCGCCTCCCGCGGCCGGGTCACGGCGGTCGATGGTGCGATGACTCAAAACCGAACCGACCATCGCACCGAGTCTCGACCAAAGACTCCCCTCGAGCCGCAGCGCCGTGCCGCGCCGATACTTGCGGATCTGCACATACACGCCGTAGAAAAATATCGCTATGGCGGCGTAGCCCAGCAGATAGAAGATTCGAATCTCGGCCTTTGAGAACGCCTCGAAAAGAATACGCGTGACGGCGTCGGTGCGGCTCACGTTGGATCAGGTCTTGTATTCGATCTCAAAACGGCCGCCGGGCAGGTGCGCAGTCCCCCAAACCGCGACCTCGCGCTTGTACGGCAGCGGCAGTTGCGCCTTCGCTTCCTCGATTTCCCGCGCCAGCCGGTGGCCTGAAAACGTCGCATCCGCGATCAGACGCGGAGCTTCCGCATCGCCGATCAGGTATACGTCCTTGACGCCGTTTTTCGCCCACTCCCCCTGGCGGCCTTTAAGTTCGCGGTGCAGGCTGTCTTCGGAATGCCGTCCGGTGACCAGCACCAAGGAGTCGAACTCCACCCAGCGCATGCTCTTATTCGCTTCGCGCGGCAAGTGACCGGGACCGCGGTAGCTGCGTTTCGAGCCGTCGCCGAATATGTCGTACACCTCGAGCCTGCCTTTTTCGACGCGCGAGGCAAAGGCATCGTGAATTTCCTTGACGTGCAGTTCGTGCAGGCGCCGCATCATGTTCGGATATTCGAGTGTGAAGTGCATGTAGTTGGCGAAATGCACGCCGGTGACCACGGTGACCTCATGCCCGGCCACGGCCAGCTTTTCGGCCAGACTTGGCGCCATAAAATAAGTATCTGCGTTCAGAATCACGACGCGCTTGCCGATGGCCTTTTTGCCCTCCAGTACCTGCTCCGGCGTGAGTTGGTCCGGCTGCGACGCGTCCGCACCCGGAATGGGGTCGTGGCTCAGGCAATTCGTGCCGTCGGTATTCCACGAAGAGCCGGTGGCGATCACGATCTTCTCCGCGCCGTAGGTCAGCGCCGTCTCCGCCGTCATGGGCTTTTGCCCCAGCGCCACTTGCGCTTGCTTGTTCTTCTTAACCAGCTTGTTGATTTGCAGTTCGCGGTAGTCGCGGTGGTATCCCCACTCCCCGAGGCCCGGCAGCGTGACCACGCTGTTCAGATGGCCGCCGATTTTGGCGGCGGTGTCGTACAGATGCACGGTGTAGCCGCGTTCCAGCAAGACGCGGGCGCATTCGGCGCCGGACGGCCCCGCGCCGACCACCAGAACCGAATCCTCGGAGCCGTGCTTCGGAAACTTTTCGGGATGCCAGCCGCGGCGGTATTCCTCGCCGGCTGTGGCGTTCTGCGTGCAGATCATCGGCGGTCCGCCGATTTCCCAGCGCGAAATGCAGACGTTGCAGCCGATGCAGACGCGGATGTCGTCGTAGCGGCCTTCCTCGATCTTCTTCGGCAGCCAGGGATCGGAGATGGACGGACGCGCGGCGCCGATGATGTCGGCAATGCCCTTGGTCACGATCTCGGTCATCTTCTCCGGGTCGGTAAAGCGGCCGACACCCAGCACCGGTTTCTTGGCCACTTGTTTGACGAAGCGGGTCCAGGGCACCTGATGGCCTTGCTGGTAGAAACGCGACGGGCCGGCATCCTCGCCCCATTCGGCGATGTCGCCCACGTCGACGTCCCACAGATCGACCAGCGGGTCCGCCAACCCGATGAATTTCATGCCATCCTCTTCTATCTCGACACCCGCACCGCCATACAGAGTGTCGACCGCGAAACGGGTGGCGATGGCGCAGTCATGACCCACGCTGCGGCGCACTTTTTCCAAGGTTTCGAGCCAGAAACGTGCCCGGTTCTCGAGCGAACCGCCGTACTTATCCTTGCGCTTGTTGTAATAGGGCGAGAGAAACTGCAGCGGCAGGTAGGAATGCGCGCCATAGACATAGATGATGTCGAAACCGGCGTCGCGGGAGCGCAGTGCTGCGTCCACGTAGTACTGCTGGACGGTCGCGATGTCGTCCAAGTCCATTTCCTTGCAATAGGTGAGCGTTTCGAATTCCGAGGCGTACTGGCTGGGTCCTCGCGGCGTCGCACGCGACTCCATACAGGGCGCATGCGAGGCGCCGTACCAAAGCTCGACGCCGGCGAGTGCGCCGAATTTGTGGATGTGATCGGTCATGGCGCGCAGATTGCGCACGTCGCCCTCATCCCAGATGCGTGCCGACAGGCGGTGCGTATCATCCGACTCGGGATGAATGGAGCAGTATTCAGTGTTGATGCCGGCCCAGCCGCCCTCGGCTTTCAATGAGCGATGCGCCGCCTGAAAACCGGGCTTGTCGGACCCCGCGCCGATGCAATGCGGCACCTGGTAGAACCGGTTGCGCAGCGTCTTAGGACCGATCTTGATCGGCTGGAACAGGATGTCGTGTTTAGGATCGCGCGCCATACTCTTATCCTCTTGAAGTTGCCGTGTTTCCCGGCTACCGAATTATTCGTGGAGAGCTTGTTGTAAACTCGCTGCCAAAAGCGAGGGTCTCGTATCATATTCTCGATCGAACGGCTCTTGCCAGATGACCGCCGCGCCGGTCGGGGACGCGCGGAGGTTGGGGCGAGAGCGCCAGCATCGGAAATAAATAGCATGTCAGTAACTGTAGTGCAAATTTATTGCGTGCAGTGTAAATTGACCGTCGAGCGCATGGAAGGTGCATCTTGAGCGTGACCATCAGGAACCCGAAGAAACCGACTATGGCGCGTCCCGGCAAAACCGTGAGTGGGGGTGGCGTGACGCAGAACGATTCTGCTCACGTCGGCCGTCAGTTGGGCGCCGCCGCGCGGCGAGTGCGGGAGAGTCAGGGTCTGACCCTGACGGATATTGCGACTTCCGCCGGGATCAGCGCT
>DATCDX010000093.1:0-2660 GCA_036510475.1 Steroidobacteraceae bacterium | reverse complement strand
TGGCTCCAGGCATGTCATGATCGCCGGCATCGATGCCGACAACGAGGTATCCATCGGCCTGCATCAGAGCTTGGGGTTCACGATCGTCGGTCATTTTCATGAGGTGGGATTCAAGTTTGGACGATGGCTTGACTTGGTGTTCCTCCAGCGTCTCATTACGCCTACATCGGGCTCGTCGGAGAAGTAGCGGCAAAACGATGAGTTGACCCGGGTAAAAGCGGTATTGCGGCACAGATCGGCGACACCGAAGCGCAAGTGACGTTTGCTCGCATCACAGTCTTGATATCATGCGCCCGTGGTAAGAGCTACTCAGACTGAAATCGAAGAAGCCGTCGAAGCCTTGCGCGCCGGCGAGTTGGTGGTGTTTCCGACCGAGACCGTCTACGGACTGGGAGCCAACGCCTCCAACCCAGCGGCCGTGCGCAAGATTTTCGAGGTCAAGGGGCGCCCAGCGGATCATCCGGTGATCGTCCACTTGGATGACCCGCGGTACCTGCGCCGCTGGGTATCCTCAGTGCCGCCGGTCGCCGAGGCATTGGCCGCCAAATTCTGGCCGGGTCCCCTGACTCTGATTCTGCCGAAGGCGGACAACGTCAACGACATCGTTACCGGCGGTCAGGACAGCATCGGCATACGCGTGCCCTCCCACCCCATGGCGCAGCAATTGTTAAACGCTTTCGGCGGCGGCATCGCGGCGCCTTCCGCCAACCGCTACGGGCGATTGAGCCCGACCAAGCCGGAACATGTGCGCGATGAGTTCGGCGATGCCATCAAGGTGATTCTGGATGGTGGAGATTCACCCATCGGGCTGGAATCGACCATCGTCTCCTGCCTCGACAATGAAGCGCGTCTGCTGCGCCCCGGTTTTATCACCCGTTCCCAGCTCGAGCAGGTCGCCGGCAAACTAGCCATCGGCGGAGCCGCCCCCCGGACTCCGGGAGATCGGGCTTTGCACTATGCGCCATCAACGCCGGTCGAGATCGTGCCTTCGGACGATCTGGAAGTGCGGGCCAGCGAGATCCTGGCGCGCGAGGAAAAGGTTGCCGTCCTCGCCATGCGTCCGCCGCTACATACGCAACGCCATATGACCTGGATCAATGCCGGTAAGCGGCCCGACACCTATGCGCGTAATCTATATAACCATCTGCGCACCCTGGATCGCGCCGGCTGCGTGCGCATTTTTGTGCAAAGGCTGCCCGAGGATGAACGCTGGGCGGCTATTCTCGACCGTCTGCAGCGAGCCAGCGGCATGGCCGACGATTCCCTAGAACTCAGCGTCGGCTGATTCGCCGTTTTTCTGGAGCAAGATCTTGGCCAAAGCCTCGTTGAGCCCGAATTCCGCCACCGGCCTGCCGTTGGAACTCGATCCTGCGCAAGATCCATTTGCCGGCGAGGCGATCAAGCTCTTGGTGGCGCGCTATGGCTCACCGTTATTCGTCATCGATGCACAGCGCGTGCGCGGGCAATATCGACGCCTCGCCGCGGCGTTGCCCGGCGTGGACCTTCACTACGCGCTCAAGCCGCTGCCGCACTCATCGGTGATCACCGCGCTGCAGGCGGAAGGCTCGTTCTTCGATTTGGCCACCAACGGCGAGGTGGAATTGGTACGGCGTCTGCGGATACCCCCTGCGCGGTGCATCCATACACACCCGATCAAACGCGACAGCGATATTCGCACGGCACTGGCCTATGGCGTCACGCGGTTCGTGATCGACAATCCCGATGAACTGCGCAAGTTCACGAAATTTCGCAATCGCACCTCGTTGCTGATTCGCGTCTCGTTCCGCAGCCCGGACGCCCGCTGTGACTTGTCGCGCAAGTTCGGCTGTGAACCGCAGGTGGTGGCCGATCTGTTCCGGCTGGCGCGCGAGTTGAGGCTCAAGATCGATGGGTTGTCGTTTCATGTCGGTTCGCAGGCGGCTGATTCTGCGATGCTGGTCAAGGCCATCGCAACCTGTCGCGACCTGATGCAGGCGGCGCAACAGGCAGGGTCTACCCCCACGATCCTGGATATCGGCAGTGGTTTTCCGGTGGACTATCGGCAGCGCTGCATGTCCATCGAGGAGTTCTGTGCGCCGATTCGCGCCGCCTTGGCTGAACTGCCGCGCACCTGGCGCGTGATTGCGGAGCCGGGGCGTTATATTGCGGCGCCGGCGGCGATCGCCGTAGCCGCCGTCATGGGCCGAGCGCTGCGCGATGGACGCTGGTGGTACTACCTCGATGATGGCTTGTACGGTAGTTACAGCGGTCAGGTCTTCGATCATGCAACTTACCCGATGGAGGCGCTCGTGGCTGCCGGCGAAATGTTTCCGGCAGTGCTAGCCGGCCCGACCTGCGACAGTATCGACGTCATCGATGAGACGTTGGAATTGCCGAAACTTGACGTGGGTGATCTCATCGTTGGGCGCGCCATGGGTGCCTATACCTGGGCCTCGGCGTCGGAATTCAACTTCTTTCCCCGCGCCACCGTGCTGGCGCTCGATCGAGGCCGACTGCTCACCGACGAGGGTGACCGATGAACTGGAGCCGGCGCCGCCTGCTGAAGGCCGGCGGTGTGCTGGCCGGCGTGTCGGCGATGGGTTTGTCGGCGGGTGCGGCGGGTGCATCGCGCGCCCGGGTAGCGGCCGGCGGCGCGGACGCAACTGACGGCAAACGCATTG
>DATCDX010000092.1:0-3015 GCA_036510475.1 Steroidobacteraceae bacterium | reverse complement strand
GGATTCTGTCTGCGATCCGCTACAATCCGTTCAGCGACCTGCCGCGAATGGTCGCGCGAGTGATCGCACCGCGATGAAACTTGGCCGTTGACTGATCGGATCAGGTGTACCATCGGGAATACAGTCCGAGATTCGTAGCGGTGCTTCCCCCCCTTGCCGCTGGCAGACTCCCGGTCGGAGCTTGCACCATGCTTGTCACTTGCCCGCAATGTGGGCGTTCCATTGAAACCCCGGCCTCCGGGCCATCGCACACATCCCCGCTGACCGTGTGCCCGAGCTGCGGCAAATTCGCCGCGCGCGCGGCCTTGCCACAGGGTCAGGAGAAGCCGACGGAGAAAAGCGCCTTTCGTTGGCTGCCGCCGTTCCCCTCTGAGCACTAGTGGATTGCAGAAAGTGGCCTTCGGCCCTTTCTGCCCGCCATCCAAAGCGTGGTTTTGCCGGGCTAGCTAGCTAGCCCGCGATGAGCATGCTGCTGGCGCCCGCCCACCCACGGCCGCTTTTGCCGCATTCGGGCGGCAATCTCAGGCATTCGTCGCAAAGTCGTGCAGCTGCGCGCCCGTACGCTACTTTCACCAAATCAGGGGGATGTTGCGTACGGCTACTAACGAAGTTGACGGCCGCTTGCCGATCGTCATCGGCGTCACCGGTCATCGTGATCTGCGTACCGCCGATCTGCCGTGCTATCGGCGGCAGATTATCGGGTTCTTCGATCTGTTGCAGCGGCGCTATCCGGCGACGCCCCTGCTCGTCATCTCGGCTCTGGCCGAAGGCGCGGATCGGGTGGTCGCGCAGATCGCGCTCGAACGCGGCTACCGGTTCGTCGTGCCACTGCCGCTTGAGCCCATGGATTACGAACGCGACTTCCCCGACAGCGTGGCGGAATTCAGGGGACTGCTGCAGCGTGTGTCTGCGGAGCACGTATTCGTATGGCCGCGCCCCGCCGCCAATGATTCGCCGTGGTGCGATTCACCGGCCGGGCGGGATCATCAATACCGCGCTGTCGGCGCATTTGTGGCCCAGCAAAGCCACATCCTGCTCGCCATCTGGGACGGCGTGCCGAACGAATCGGGCGCCGGCACTGCCGCGGTGGTCGGCCTGAAACTGGGGCGGTCCGGGATTGTTCGCAAGGGGATCCAGAACGCCCTGGATCCCGATGACAGCGGGCCGGTCTTCCATGTGCATGCGGTTCGATCCGACAGCCAAACGAACGCATCGGCACGCGCCGAATGGCTGTTTCCGCATGACAATGACGCGCAGCTGTTTCACACCGTGTGCAGCCGTATTGACCGCTTCAATACCGAGGCGGCGCATCCGCGGATTTGCGCGCAGGTTCCCGAGGCGGCCGCCTCGCTGTTGCCGGGCATGGATGCCGCGGCGGCGGATCGCGCCCTGGCGACGTCGTTCGGCTGCGCGGATCGTCTCGCGGCTTATTACCAGCGCATCACACACAGGGTGCTGCGTCTGACATTGGGACTGGCCGCGCTGCTCGCACTGATCTTCGAGGTCTACGCCGAAGTGCTGCCGCTGCGCATCGTTCCACTCGCGTACCTGATGTGTTTTGCATTGCTGACGTTTGTCCTGGTATGGCATCGCCGGCTGGATGCGCAGGGCAGATACCTGGACTATCGGGCGCTCGCCGAAGGCCTGCGGGTGCAGTTCTACTGGCGCCTCGGCGGTTTGAGCGACAATGCGTCCTCCTCGTACCTGCGCAAGCAGCTGGATGAGCTGCGCTGGATCCGTGAGGCGTTGCGGGCAGCCGGCGCGGCGGCGCCGCCTTCGGCGGCTCACCCCGGGCCGGCATTGAAGTGGTGGATCCAGGATCAGGCGAGCTACTATGCGGCAGCCGCCCGTCTGCATGAGCGGCGCCTGCTGGGCCTCGAGCGCTGCTCGCGGATGTTCCTGGCGCTGGGCCTGTTGGCGGCCGCCAGCCTGGTGATTTTCTGGCAGCAACTTCAGCGTTTTTCCACGCTGCATCATTGGACGGTACTGATCATGGGCATTGCACCGATCGGTGCCGCCTTGTGGGAGGCGTACGGCGAGCGCAGCGGCGCGCGCACGCAAGGCAATCAGTACGCGCGTTTCGCGACGATTTTCCGCCGCGCCGAGCGCTTCGTCAGCCACCTGGAACTCGAGCCCGCGACGCTTGCGCGCCGCCACGGTGAGCTGGCGCTGTTGCGGGAGTTGGGCCATGAAGCCCTGATTGAAAACGCCGATTGGGTCCGGCTGCTGCGTGACCGGCCAATAGCGCTGCCAAAAGGTTGATTCCCAAAGTCGCATTCAATGCCGTGTTTTCGCCGTTCAGTCCGCAATTTGCGTCACTGGTCGCAAACCCGCCGCGGGTCCTGATATCGAGGCTAATGTCTTCACCGGAAAAGTCGCGATAGTGCGACCAGAGAAGGGGACAATAATGAAGCTGCTTATCGCGGCATCGCTCGGGGCCTTGGCTCTTGGCGTGCTTGGACCTGCCTACGCGCAAGTCACCAACGAGATTGTCGTCACCGGACACAAGGCTGCTGCGGCCCCCGGGACGGAGGTGCGGTCGACGACGGTCGGCTATTCCGATCTGGACCTTTCGAAGTCCGCAGGTCTGTCGACGTTGCTGGTACGCATCCGGGAAGCGGCGACCACCGTGTGCTCTCCGCAGCCGCAGGCCAATGACTTCCCGGGCTCGACGGATTACAGAAAATGCTATTCGAATGCCGTCGATACGGCGGTCACGCAGGTCAATAATCCCGGCCTCAAGGCACTGCTCGCGAAGCGTTGAGGGCATAGTGTGTTCGATCGCGCGCCGGCGCGATCGAACCTGTGTGGGAATCAATGCGGAAGTCAATTTATCCATGCCCACTGGATCCGTAGCGATATTGCCGGCTGCCACGCTCGATGAGGATGCGTGGGAGGATCTGCTGAGCTTCATCGAGGAGCGGCGGGTCATTCCGATCGTGGGACCTGAGCTGCTGCGGGTCGACACGGAGCGCGGTCCACGGCTGTTGCTGGAGTGGGTGGCGGAGAAGCTCG
>DATCDX010000091.1:0-3174 GCA_036510475.1 Steroidobacteraceae bacterium | reverse complement strand
GCACCGTAGCGATCGAAGGCTTCGCGCGCATAGGCTGCGGCGGTGTTGCCGATGTCGCTGCGCTTGGCGTCGAGAATGACGAGTGCGGCCGGCGCGCGCTCACGGATGTAGCGAATGCTGTCGACCAGCTGCTGTTCCGCGCCGAGCGCTGAGTAAAAAGCGATCTGCGGTTTGTAGGCTGCCGCGATGTCGAAAGTCGCATCGACGATGCGGCGGTTGAAGGCGTATAGGGGCGATGTGTCGAGCCTTAGATCGTCGGGCATTTTGTCGGGATCGGGGTCGAGCCCCACGCATAGCAGGCTGTCAGCCGTGTGTTGCGCGTGGGCTAGCTTCAAACTGAATGGTTTGGCCATGCATCGCATGATAGCTAGCCGGCGGCCCACTAGTCTGGACTATTCATGAATCACAAAAAAACTCGAAGGAGACTGGGTCGGATGGGTATTTTCCGGAGCGTGAAAAACAGGACGTTTTTCCCGCAGCCTCCAGGGGCGAGACGCATGCGTCTCGCGGGTGACCAGGGATGGTCACCCCGGGCTTGCGCGTAGCAGGGACTGCGCAGCGCAACGGATTCACGGCGGTACGGAAAATACCCATCCGATCCAGCCTCCATGCACTAAAAAGCTGATTGTTCATGAATTATCCAAGCTAGGCGAGCGCCGATATATAGAGAGTATGCTTACCGGTTACCGTGACAGCCGCATTACCCAGCAAGCCCCGCACCGGACCGCGATTGGTATTACAGCCGGCGAGCCGTCGCACGGCGCGGCATACCAGCAGCAACGCGCTCAAACGGTTTTTTGCGATTGCCGATGTATGGGAACTCTCGCCTTTGCAACAGTGCCGATTGCTCAAAATCCCTTCGCCGCAGGTGCTGGAGCGTTATCGGTTGGGGCAGGCGCCGCGCCTGTCGGCGACGCAGCAGGAGCGGGCGGCGCTGATGGCGAACATCCAGTACTCGCTGACGGCGGATGCCGGCGTCGCGGATCGAGCTTGGGCGTGGGTGCACGCGCCGCGGCAGGAGGCTCCGTTCGAGGGTGACAGCCCGCTGTACTTCATGCTGGAAAACGGCCTGCCGGCGTTGCGCGAAGTGGCGCGGATGCTGATCCGCCAAAGCGAACCCCGCTAGCCTTAAGTACAGGGCAGCGCCCCCAGGACTTAAGCTATACTTCGCAGTTATTCCGATGCGAGAGTGGCGGAATTGGTAGACGCACCAGCCTTAGGAGCTGGCGGGGTAACCCGTGCGAGTTCGAGTCTCGCCTTTCGCACCAATGGTTTGGCCGCCGTTGCCACGCTGACATCAGAACTAACCCGCGAGGATCGATATGCAGGTTTCCGTCGAGAGTATCGGCAAATTAGAGCGCCGAATGCAAGTGCAGGTGCCCGCCGAGCGCGTGAGCAAGGAAATTGCCGCGCGCCTCAAAAGCTTGAGCCGCACCGCGCGCCTGAACGGGTTCCGGCCGGGCAAGGCGCCGCTCACCGTGATCCGCCAGCAGTTCGGTGTGCAGGTGCACCGGGAAGTCATCGGTGAGCTGTTGCAGTCAAGCTTCGCGGAGGCGGTGACGGAGCAGCAGTTGTCGCCGGCGGGCAACCCGCGCATCGAACCGCAGAGCATGGATGAGGGCCAGGACCTCAAATACATCGCGACCTTTGAGGTTTTCCCTGAGGTGGCCCTGCAGCCCATCGATGCGCTGGAGGTGGAGCGTGTCACGGCTGAGGTCACCGAGGCCGATATCGACGCCATGATCGAGCGTTTGCGCAAGCAGCAAACCAAGTATTCCCCGGTCACCCGTGCCGCGGCGAACGCCGACAAGGTGACCATCGATTTTGAGGGGAAGATCGACGCTGTCGCCTTCGCCGGGGGGCAGGGAGAGAATGTCGGGATCGTTTTAGGCCTGGAGCGGATGCTGCCCGAGCTCGAACAGGGTTTGGTGGGTGCGACGCCTGGTGAGCAGCGGGATATTACCGTGAATTTCCCGGCGGATTACCGCGCCAGCGAACTCGCCGGCAAGCAGGCGGTGTTCCACACGGTGGTGAAGAGTGTCGAGGAGCCGGTCCTGCCCGAACTCGATGAGGAGTTCTGCAAGTCGTTCGGCGTCACGGAAGGCGGACTGCCGAAGCTGCGCGAGGATGTGGCGGCCAACATGCGGCGCGAACTGGATCAAAACCTGCGCAATCGCAATAAGACCTCGGTGATGGAGAAGCTCTACCAGGTCAATCCCATCGAGGTGCCGAACGCTTTACTGGAGTCGCAGATCCGGGATATGCAAATCGACGGGATGCGCCGTGCCGGCACGAAGGATGTGACGCAGGCGCCGCCGCGCGAACCGTTGGTGGAGCCGGCGCGGCGTCGCGTCGCGCTCGGACTATTGTTCAATGACGTGATTCGACGCGAGAACCTGGTGGTGGACCCGGCGCGCGCCAATGCGCGCCTGGACGAAATGGTGGGCGCGTACGGCGATGCGGTGGCCCTCAAACGCGCTTATCAGCAAAACGCGGACGCGATGCGTCAGGTGGAGAGTTTGGCGCTGGAGGACCAGGTCGTGGATTGGATTCTGGCGCATGCTAAGGTGCGCGACACGGTGTCGAGTTTCAAGGATTTGATGAACTTCGAGGCCTGAGGGCCGCCATCCCTTGAAATGTTCCGGGGAAGTCCTCACAGAGTAAGGGTTAATCTTCTGCTCGCGCAGCGAACTCAGGCGGGGCCGCCTCGGCCCCGTTGAAAGGTTGCGCGCCAGCGCATAGAAAAGGCAAGTATTCATGACGACGCGCGCACTGAATTTGGTCCCGATGGTGGTCGAACAGACCGCTCGCGGCGAGCGGGCCTACGACATCTACTCGCGCTTGCTCAAGGAGCGCTTGATCTTCATCGTGGGTCCGGTCGAGGACTACATGGCGAATTTGGTGGTGGCGCAGCTGTTGTTCCTGGAGTCGGAAAATCCCGAGAAGGACATCGCCATCTATATCAATTCGCCGGGCGGCTCGGTGAGCGCGGGCCTGGCCATTTACGACACCATGCAGTTCATCAAGCCGGACGTGAGCACCATTTGCGTCGGCTTGGCGGCCTCCATGGGCGCGGTGTTGCTGGCGGGCGGCGCGGCGGGAAAACGCTACACGCTGCCGAACTCGAAAATCATGATCCACCAACCCTCGGCGGGCTTCCAGGGCCAGGCTTCT
>DATCDX010000090.1:0-6794 GCA_036510475.1 Steroidobacteraceae bacterium | reverse complement strand
GAGGATGTGCAGGGCGTGGCGATTACCTCCTACCAGGGCGGCCACGTGGAGTTCTTCAAATACATGATGGATCTGCTGCGTCAAAACGGCGGCGACAACATCAAGGTATTCGGCGGCGGCGGCGGCGTGATCGTGCCGGCCGAGATCCGCGAGCTCATGGCCTACGGCGTGACACGCCTGTATTCCCCGGAGGACGGCGCAAAGTTGGGTCTGCAGGGCATGATCGATGATGTCCTCCGTTCCAGCGACTACGATTTATGCGCGCTCGCACCGGCGGAAGGCGACGCCTTGGAGGCGCTGCGTTCGGGCAACCGGCGACAGTTGGCCCACGTGATCACGGCGGTGGAAAATCGGGCTTACCCGATGCGCGTCCGTCAATCGCTGCTACAGACGGCCGCCGGCATCAAGACTCCCGTACTGGGCATCACCGGTACCGGCGGCGCGGGCAAATCCTCGCTGACCGACGAGCTGATTCTGCGGCTGCGTCTCGACCAGGATGATCGGATGCGGGTGGCCGTGATCTCGATCGATCCATCGCGCAAGCGCACCGGCGGTGCCTTGCTCGGCGATCGCATTCGCATGAATGCGATCGAGTCCGACAATATCTTCATGCGCTCGCTGGCCACGCGCGATGCCGGTTCGGAACTGTCGGCCGCGCTGCCGGAGGTGCTGGCCTCCTGCAAGATCAGCGGTTTCGACCTGATCGTGGTGGAAACCTCCGGCATCGGCCAGGGCGAATCGGCCATCGTGCCGCTGGTCGATAGTTCGTTGTACGTCATGACCCCCGAATTCGGCGCCGCCTCGCAGTTGGAGAAAATCGACATGCTCGATTTTGCCGACTTCGTCGCCATCAACAAGTTTGACCGCAAGGGCGCCGAGGACGCGTTGCGCGACGTGCGCAAGCAGTACCAGCGCAACCATGAGTGGTTCGCGCAAAGCCCGGCCAGCATGCCGGTGTACGGCACCATGGCGTCGCGTTTCAACGACGACGGGGTCACCGCGCTGTACCAGGCCATGCTGCCGCGGCTGCAAGAGAAAGGTTTGCAGCTCGCTGCGGGCAAGTTGCCGCAGGTCGATGTCAAGGCGTCCTCGCGCGGCCGTGCCATCGTGCCGCCCGAGCGCGTGCGCTATCTGGCGGAAATTGCCGAGGCGGTGCGCGAATTTCACCGGTTCGTAGGGCATCAGGCGCGACTGGCGCGTGAACGCCAGTCGCTGCGCGTTTCCAAGACGCTGTTCGCCGCGTCCGGCTTGGGGCTTGAGGGGTTCGATGAATTGATCGCGGGCAAGGGCGCCGAACTTGAGTCCGCATCGCGCGCGCTGCTTAATCAGTGGCCGAAGACTCAGGAGCTGTACGCGCAATCCGAGTACGTGGTCAAGATCCGCGACAAGGAGATCCGTACCGCGCTCACGCACGAGTCGCTGTCAGGGACGAAAATCCGCAAGGTCTCGCTGCCTCGCTTCGAGGACGACGGCGAAATCCTGCGCTACCTGCTGAAGGAAAACGTGCCGGGCTCCTATCCCTTCACGGCCGGCGTGTTCGCCTTCAAGCGCGAGGGCGAAGACCCGACGCGCATGTTCGCCGGGGAGGGCGATGCGTTCCGCACCAATCAGCGCTTTAAACGGCTGTCCGAGGGTATGCCGGCGCATCGATTGTCCACCGCCTTCGATTCGGTGACGCTGTACGGCTGGGATCCGGACCTGCGGCCCGACATCTACGGCAAGGTGGGCAATTCCGGTGTCTCGATCGCGACGCTGGACGACATGCAGGTGCTGTACTCGGGCTTCGACCTGTGCGCGCCGACCACCTCGGTGTCGATGACCATCAACGGGCCGGCACCGATGATTCTGGCCATGTACATGAATACCGCCATCGACCAGCAATTGGCGAAGTTCCGGGAGCAGAACGGCCGCGAGCCGACCGCGGACGAGCAGCAGAAGATCAGCGCTTGGACCTTGTCGACGGTGCGCGGCACCGTGCAGGCGGACATATTGAAGGAGGACCAGGGTCAGAATACCTGCATCTTCTCCACGGAGTTCGCGCTCAAAATGATGGGCGACATCCAGGAGTACTTCGTGCACCACCGGGTGCAGAACTTCTATTCCGTGTCGATCTCGGGTTATCACATCGCCGAAGCCGGCGCGAACCCCATTTCGCAGCTGGCGTTCACGCTCGCCAACGGGTTCACCTACGTCGAGTCGTATCTGGCGCGCGGCATGCAGATCGACGATTTTGCGCCGAACCTGTCGTTCTTCTTTTCCAACGGCATGGATCCGGAATACTCGGTGATCGGCCGCGTCGCGCGCCGCATTTGGGCGGTGGCGATGAAGAACAAGTACGGCGCGAACGAGCGCAGCCAGAAACTCAAGTACCATGTGCAGACCTCCGGCCGTTCCCTGCATGCGCAGGAGATGGCCTTCAACGACATACGCACCACGCTGCAGGCGCTGTGCGCCATCTACGATAATTGCAACAGCCTGCACACCAATGCCTATGATGAGGCGGTGACCACGCCCACCGAGGAGAGCGTGCGCCGTGCCATGGCGATCCAGCTGATCATCAATCGCGAATGGGGTTTGGCCAAGAACGAGAATCCCAACCAGGGCAGCTTCATCATCGACGAACTGACCGACTTGGTCGAAGAAGCGGTGCTCAAGGAGTTCGACGCCATCGCCGGTCGCGGCGGCGTGCTAGGCGCCATGGAAACCGGCTACCAGCGCGGCAAGATCCAGGAGGAATCGCTGTTTTACGAGCGTCAGAAGCATGATGGTTCCTATCCCATTATCGGCGTCAATACATTCCGCAACCCGAAGGCCGAGGCCGCTGCGGAGGCGATCGAGCTGGCGCGCTCCACCGATGCGGAGAAGCAGTCGCAGCTCAAACGTCTCGCGGAATTCCGACAGCGACATGCCGAGCAGGCGCCGGCGCTGCTCGAGCGCCTGCGGCAGGTGGTCATGGACAACGGCAATACGTTTGAAGTGCTGATGGAGGCCGTGCGCGGCTGTTCGCTGGGCCAGATCACGCACACCCTGTACGATGTCGGCGGCCGTTACCGCCGCAATATGTAGGTCGACTATGCATGAGTATCAGGCGCCGCTGGCGGACATGAAGTTCGTGCTGCGCGAGTTGGTGGATCATCAACTGCTGGCGCAGCTGCCGGGCTTCGGTGAAGTGACGGCCGATGTGGCCGATGCGGTGCTCGACGAGGCAGCCAAGTTCGCAGGTCAAGTCCTGTCTCCGCTGAACCGCAGCGGCGATCTGGAAGGCGTGCGCTGGCAGGATGGACAGGTCTTCACCGCAGCAGGCTGGAAACAGGCCTACGAGCAATTCACCGCCGACGGTTGGAACGCGTTGTCCTGTCCGGCGCAGTTCGGCGGCCAGAATTTACCGCGGCCCCTATCGGCGCTGATCGAGGAAATGTGGAACGGTGCGAACATGGCCTTTGCGTTGTGCCCGATGCTGACGCGCGGGACGGTCGATGCGCTGGACCTGCGCGGCTCGGAGACGCTCAAACGGACGTATATTTCGAAATTGGTTGCCGGAGAGTGGTCGGGGACCATGAACCTCACGGAATCTCAGGCCGGATCGGACCTGTCGGCCGTGCGTACTCGAGCCGTGCCCACCGGCGATGGCCGCTACCGGATCGAGGGCCAGAAAATCTTCATCACCTACGGTGAACACGACCTGACCGGCAACATCGTACACCTGGTGCTGGCGCGCATCGCCGGAGCGCCGGAAGGCGTCAAGGGTATTTCCTTGTTCGTGGTGCCGAAGTTTCTGGTCAATGCCGATGGTTCCTTAGGCGCACGCAACGACGTTCATTGCGTGTCCATCGAGCATAAGCTGGGCATCCATGCCAGCCCCACGTGCGTGCTGGCCTTTGGCCAGGACGGCGGCGCCTTGGGCGAACTGGTGGGCGAGGAAAATCGCGGGTTGGAATACATGTTCATCATGATGAATGCCGCGCGGTATTCGGTGGGCGTCGAAGGCGTTGGCATGTCGGAGCGCGCGTACCAGACCGCACTGGCCTACGCGCGCGAGCGAATTCAAGGCACCGAAATCGGCGCGCGCGGCGGCGACCGGGTGCCGATCGTCCGGCATCCTGACGTGCGCCGCATGCTACTGCTCATGAAGTCGCAGACTGAAGCCATGCGGGCACTTTGCAGCGTGGTCGCGGTGTCGCTGGATGCCGCGCGTCTGCATCCGCGGGAAGACGAGCGTCAGCGTCATCAGGCATTCGCCGATCTGATGATTCCTGTGATCAAGGGCTGGTGCACCGAGAATTCGGTCGATATTGCGTCACTCGGTATTCAAGTGCATGGCGGCGTTGGATTTGTCGAGGAGACCGGCGCCGCGCAGTATCTGCGCGACGCGCGCATCACCCCGATCTACGAGGGCACCACGGCGATCCAGGCCGCCGATCTGATCGGGCGCAAGCTGGCGCGCGACGGCGGCCGGGCCGCGCAGATCGTCATCGAACAGATGCGGGCGCTAACGGAGCGACTGGCCTCGGTACCGGATTTGTCTGGGCCGGCGGCGGCGCTCACCATCGCCGTCGACTCGTTAGAGCGGGCGATTCGTTATGTAGTGGCGAATTACGGCACGGACATTCGCGGCGTGTCGGTCGGCGCCGTGCCCATGCTCAAACTTTTCGGCATTGTCGCCGGTGGTTGGCAGCTGCTGCGCTCGGCGTTGATCGCGCAGCAACGGCTTGCTGAACCGGGGGCGGACGTTGCTGATGCCGGTGACACCCCGAGCGCCGACGCCGGCTTCTATGCGGCGAAGATCTCGACCGCACGGTTTTATGCGGATCATGTGCTGGCGCAGGCGCCTGGGCTGGCGCACAGCATCGTGCACGGTGCAGCGGCCGCGCTGGCGGAAGATGCGCTTTAAGGTGGGCTCAATGGTGGACCCTAAGGTGTGCTTTGAGCAGCCACATGGATAGCCGATATCCGTGCCGCATCGTCTGCCTGACCGAAGAACCCACGGAAGTTCTATACGCACTTGGCCTGGAGGAGAGGATCGTAGGCATTTCCGGTTTTACGGTGCGACCGGCGCGGGCGCGCCGCGAAAAACCTCGAGTCTCGGCCTTCACCAGCGCCAAGGTCGATCGCATTTTGAGCTTACAGCCGGATTTCGTCGTTGGCTTCTCCGATATCCAGGCGGACATCGCGCAGGCATTGATCAAGAGCGGTATCGAGGTCTGGATCAGCAATCACCGCTCGGTCGCAGGGATCTTGAGCTATGTGCGTCGGCTCGGTGCATTGGTCGGGGCCGCGGCCCAGGCGGAGAGCTATGCACTCGAACTCGAAGCGCATATCGATCGCGTGCGGCAGGCGGCCGCTACGCTGCCGCGTCGTCCGCGCGTCTACTTTGAAGAGTGGGACGAACCGCTCATCACCGCCATTCGCTGGGTCAGCGAGCTGATAGGCATCGCAGGCGGCGATGATGTGTTTCCCGAGCGCGCGGCGTGTTCGCTCGGCAAAGACCGCATTTTGGCGGATGCCGGCGAGGTCGTGCGCCGCGCCCCGGATATCATTCTTGGCTCATGGTGCGGCAAGCGCTTCCGCCCGGAGCAGGTGGCCGCACGGCGCGGTTGGGACGCGGTGCCCGCGGTACGCGACGGAGAACTGCACGAGATCAAGTCGCCGTTGATTTTGCAGCCGGGTCCGGCCGCGCTGACCGATGGGCTCGATGCCATCCACCGGATACTGAAGGAGTGGTCGCAGCGCCAGGCCGTCGCTACGCCGCGGCGGGAGGTTGGTGTATGACCGAAGCTGCAGTGCCTTCCCCCTGTATCGGCATCTGCCGGCTGGACGCGCAGGAGTTGTGCGTGGGCTGCCGGCGCACCATCGATGAAATTGCCGAGTGGTCAAGAGCGAGCGCGGCGCGACGGGGGGAAATTCTGCGCGCGCTGGTGTTGCGCGAAGCTGCTGACTCGACCGAGGAGGCCGAGAGACGACGCGGGTAATCGAGGTTGTCGCAGTGCCGTGGGTAGCCGCTATTGGCTGGCACGCAACGCAAGCGCTCAATAACGCTTGTTCCCGCCATGGTTGGCCCTTTCGTGATGACAGGCTATTCTTGTCGCCGTTAGAGCAGTACTACAACCCATAAACTCTCCGGAACACGCAGAAATACAGTAGTGGAGAACCGCATGATAGGCACTGTAAAAACAGACACTTCGTCCGACAGCGTCGCGACGCCCACCATCGACCTTAAGATCCGGGAGCGTGTCGCCTTCTTGACGTTCGCGCGGCCCGCGGCGGCGAACACCATGAATTTGGAATTCGGCCGTGAGTTTCTCGCGGCGGCGCTCGCCATCGACGCGGCCGCGGTGGGTGCGGTGGTTTTGTCGGGGCAGGGCAAGAACTTCTGTTTCGGCGGTGATCTTAAGGGCATGGTGGCATCCGGCGGGGACGTGCGGGCATTCTTGAGCGAACTGACAACGCATCTGCATGCGGGCATGGCGCATCTGGCGTCCTTGGATGCGCCGGTCATCGCGGCCGTGAACGGCACGGCGGCAGGCGCGGGTCTTGGCCTGGTGCTGGCGGCGGATCTCGCGATCGCCGCGCGTGGCGCCAAATTTGCTCCCGCCTATACGGGCGTGGGCCTGACCCCGGATGCCGGCTGCACCTTCCTGCTGCCGCGCGCGATCGGCGCCAAGCGTGCAATGGAACTGTTCTTGACGAACCGAGTACTCAACGCGGATGAGGCTCTGGCGTGGGGTCTCGTCAACCAGGTGGTGGACGACGAAAGGCTTGCGGACACGGCGGCCGCGCTCGCGACACGCTTGGCC
>DATCDX010000089.1:0-7124 GCA_036510475.1 Steroidobacteraceae bacterium | reverse complement strand
AGCGTATGGGCGGCATCGCGCGGCACATCGTGGAATCGAATCGCGGCAGCGTGGCGCGGCTGATCAGCCTTATCGCACCGCTGCTGTCGGGGGAGCCGTCACCGCCGGTGGGGCCGCTGCCGCCGGGGGAGCCGCCGGCGTCGGCGGAGCCGCCACCGCCGGAGCCGGTGCGGTCGGCGGCGCGTCATTGAAAAGGGCGTTTAATTTTTGCAGGCTTTGCTCGGATAGCGTACCGGCCGCCTGTTGCAGTTTCAGGACGTTCAGCAGGTAGTCGTAGCGGCTGCGCGAGTAGTCGGTTTGCGCTTGCACCCATAGCTGCCGGGATTGCAACACGTCGACGGCGGTGCGGGTGCCGGCCTCGTAACCGGATTGCGTGGCGCGCAGCGCGGTTGCGTTCGACTCGACCGCGCGGCGCAGTGCCTTGACGCGGGATATCTCGGAGAGCACGCCGAGATAGGCGTCGCGCGCGTCGTGCTCGGTCTGGCGGGCGACCCGTTCCAAGCGCTCCTTGGCGGCGCGATGCAGGTAAACCGCTTGGCGCACCTGGGATGACACCATGCCGCCGGTGTAGAGCGGAAAGGTCAGCTGCAGGCCGATGGTGCGTTGGGATTGGTCGAGGGTCGAACCGCCGGCGGAGGTGCCGTCGTTGAACACATCGACGCCGTTGCTGGTGGCCTTGTAGCGGCTGCCCACAAGATCGAGCGAAGGGAAGTGGCCGCCGCGCGCGGTGCTGACATTTTCGCGCGCGATGTCGGCGGCCAGGCGGCTCGACACCAGTGAGAGATTCTGCCGCAACGCCATGCTGACCCACTGATCTTCGCTGACGGGATCCGGGTTCGCCATCTGGAACGGTTCGATGGGGCGCGCCAGGTAGTCGAAACCGTCGCCGGTGATTTCGCGCAGCAGCTCCTGCGTGGATGCCAGGGTGCGTTTGGCGGCGATGACCGCCGCGGCGCCGCTGTCGTGGGCGGCACGCGCCTCTTCTACGTCGGTGACGGCGATGAGGCCGCTCTGGTAACGCGCTTCTGCCTGTGCCAATTGACGGCTGATGGAATTCAACGCGACCTGTTGTGCTTCGAGCTCATCTTGAGCGGCGAGGATATCGAAGTAGCGCTGCGCGACGCGCTCGATCAGGTCTTGTTGCGCGGCCTGGTAGTCGGCTTCGGCCTGCGCCACTTGCGCATCGGCACGGCGCAAGGCCACCCAATTTTCCCAGCGAAACACATTTTGCCGCAAATCGATGCCGTAGCGGTGGGTGGTGGTGGTGGTTTGCCCGGCGAACGGAAAGCTTTCAAGGATCACCGGTGTACCGGGGCCGTTGCTGACGGGCTCGGTGGTATTTGCCGAGCCGTTATCGCGCTCGCGGGTGACGATGCCGGTGCCTGAGAGCTGTGGCAGCAATGCGGAGAGTGCCTGCGGCTTGGCCTCGAGGGTGGCGAGGCGATTCGCCTCCGCTTCGCGCAGCTGGGGGTCGTTCTGCAGGGCGCGTTGGTAGACCGCCAGCAGATCAGCGGCCGCCGCCGGTGTTATCGCCGCGCCCGCGCCGACGGCCACGGCCGCACACAGGACAATGATTGTCAGGAATCGCTTCATGGATTACCCAGTAGCGCCCATGCAGGTAATATAGTGTTATATATGACTATATCACCTTGGGTGTCTGGGTCAATATTGCGGAATGCGCGGATCGACGTCCCGGGACCAGGCCAGAATGCCTCCGGCGAGGTTCGCTACCGAGGTAAAGCCGTTGGCGGCGAGAAAATTCGCCACCTGTAGGCTGCGGCCGCCGGAACGGCAGATGACCACGGTTTCTTGCGCAGGGTCGAGTTCGCCGAGGCGCTGCGCGATTTCGCCCATGGGTATGTGCAGGACCTGCGAGGGTACCGGCGCCAGCTGGATTTCCGCGTCTTCGCGCACGTCCAGCAACGTCATGGCGGCGCCGCCGGCTCGCCGCTCTAGGAACTCGCGTGGGCTGATCTCTTTGATCATCAGAACACGAAGCTTGGCGCAGCGGTGGCGTTGAGCAGCGGCTCGACGACGGTCTCGAACAGGCTCTCGCGAATCCACTCATCACCACCCACGCGGCGTACCCGGATGGCGTCCATGACCGGCGCCACGCCGACGATGGCGAATAGCCGGCCACCGATGGCGAGCGCGCGTTCGAAGCGCGCATCGTAAACCGGCAGCGAGCCGGTGACCGCGATCGCATCGTACTCACCCAAGGCCGCGCCGCTGAAGGCGTCGCGCGTCTCGAATTGCACGCGCGCCCGCGGTACGGTGCGCAGATTCGCCGTGGCCAACGCGGTGAATTCGGCATGAATGTCGATCGAATGCGTCGCCGCGCCCAATAAACTCAAGCAGGCGGAAAGGTAACCGGTGCCGCTGCCGATTTCCAAACTGCTGTCGGCTGGGTTGACGCCGAGGGCTTGCAGGATGCGTCCCTGAAGCTTGGGCGCCAGCATGGATTGGCCGAAACCGATCGGCGTGGGGGCATCGGCGAATGCCAGCTCGCGATAATCGGGCGGCACGAACAGTTCACGCGGCACCCCGGAGAGTACATCGAGCACACGCGGGTCGAGCACCTCCCAGGTACGAATCTGCTGATCCACCATTTGCTGCCGAGCGGCCAGAGTGTCCATGATTTCCCGCGCTAATTTAAGGCCGCTGATTATGGTCAATTTCGACAGGCGATGCCATGCCTGTGCGCTATTCTTCCGCTCACGATGATTCACATCATCGCTATCGAGGTCCGCGTTGATCTTGCCTTCCATCGTACTATGGTTTGTGATCTGTGCCGCACTGGCCGTGTGCCTGGCTGCCCTGTTTGCCTGGAAGAAGCGGCAGAAACGCGAGGTCACCCGCTACAATCAGCTGCTGGAAAACCTCGAACAGCGCGGCGCGAGCCTGAAGGACCGCGAACAGCTGTTCCAGCGGCTGGTCGAGACCGTGCACGACGCGGTGCTGGTCCACCGCAAGGAAATTCTATTCGCCAACGCGCGCTTCCTGGCGCTGCTCAACTTGACTGCGGCGGAGGTGGTCGGCAGGCCGTTGACCGATTTCGTGGCACCGGAATATGTCGAGTTGGTGGAAAATAATTTGCGCCGCCGCCTGGCGGGCGAACCCGCGGCCGAGCGCTACGAGGTTGAGCTGCTGGGTAAGCATGGGCAAGTGACGCGCCTGGAATTGTCGAGCACCGTGATCGACAATGCCGGCGAAGCGGCGCTGTTGCTGACCGCACTGGAAATGCTGCCTGATGCGGCGTCGGTGGACTCCGCCAGGCCGCGCGCCATGGTGACGCTCGACGCCATGGGCGAGAGTGTAATCACGGTCGATGTCGACGGCCGCATCGATTACATCAATCATGCCGCGGAAACCTTGCTGGGGCAGAGCTTCAATCAAGTCATCGGCAAGTCGTTCGCGGAGGTGGCGTCGTTGGTGGATGAGGGGGATCGGCATTCGCTGGGGGATCCGGTGCGCAAGGCATTGGCCAGCGGCGGCCGGGTGAGCATGGGCCGACGCGCGGTGCTGGTCCCGGCCAACGCCGGCATGGAACACTCGGTGGAAATCAGCGTGACGCCGCTGCGCTTCGAGGGCAAGGAGATCTTGGGGCTGGTGCTGGTGCTGCACGATACCAGCGAGTTGCGCGGCCTGACCCGTCAGATGACTTATCAAGCCAGTCACGATGCGCTGACTGGCCTGGTGAATCGCCGGGATTTCGAACGGCGGCTGCAGGAAGCCATGGACTCGGCGCAGGGCGGCGACATCGGGCATGCGCTGTGCTACCTGGATCTGGATCGCTTCAAGGTGGTCAACGATACCTGCGGCCATACCGCCGGCGACAATATGCTGCGCGAGGTCGCGTCCCTCATCAAGGAAGCGGTGCGCGATTCGGATACCGCGGGAAGGATCGGCGGCGATGAATTCGCCCTCTTGCTGGTGGGCTGTCCGCTGGAAAAGGCGCGGCAAATAGCCGACAACGTGGTGCGTTCGATCAACGAGTATCGGTTCGTCTGGAAGGACAAGATTTTCAGCATTGGCGTCAGCATCGGCCTGGTCGAAATCGGTCATGAGGGCGGCGCCATCGAAGACATCATGAATTCGGCGGACTCCGCCTGCTACGTGGCGAAGAAGCAGGGCGGGTTGCACGTGCATGTCTACTCGGCGCGCGAGGAGGCGAGCGCGCGGCACAGCGGCGAGATTCACTGGCTGCAGAAGCTGCAGGGGGCGCTGCGCGACAACAAGTTCGAGCTGTACTTCCAGCCCATCGTGCATGCGCGCGCGGACGGTGTGCGCGGCCCGGCGCTGGAGGTGTTCGTGCGCCTCGCGAGTGAGAACGGCCAGCCGGGGCCATCCACCACGGAATTCATCCGCGCGGCCGAGCGCTACCGTTTGATGCCGCATGTGGACCGCTGGGTGGTACAGGCGGTGCTCTCGGCGCTGGGCCGCGGCGGCATGAAATTGCCGCCGGGCCGCAGTGTCGCCATCAACATCGCCGGCCAGACGCTGGGCGATTCCGAATTCCTGGAATTCGTCGTCGAGTGTTTCGATCACACCGGAGCCAGCCCCGGCGACATCTGCTTCGAAGTCACGGAAAGCGCGGTGGTGGCCAATTTGGATCATGCGCACCGCTTCATCGCGGTACTGCACGGCATGGGCTGCGAGTTCGCGCTGGACGATTTCGGCAGCGGCTTGAGCTCGTTCTCGACCTTGAAGACCTTGCCGATGGATTACCTCAAGATCGACGGTTCATTCATCAATAATCTCGCCGGCGATACGGTGAATCAGGCGCTGGTCGCGGCGATGATCGAGCTGTCGCGCAGCTTGAATTTCCGGGTGGTGGCCGAGCAGGTCGAGGATCAGTCCTCGCTGGATACGGTCACCGACATGGGCATCGACTTCGTGCAGGGTTTCATCGTCGGCCGGCCGCAGCCGCTGTCGATGGTGCCGAGTCCCTTATAACGGTCCGGCAGGACCACATAACAAAGTTGGGGTGTTTCCTGCGCGCTTTTGGAGGAAACTTAGGCGCCATCCATAGGTGCCGAAGTGCGGCTCAACGAGGTGCAGCATGCCGATTTTCGAAGACAACACCAAGTCCATCGGCCGTACGCCGCTGGTGCGCATCAACCGCATGGACCCGGGCAGCCGTGCCACGATTCTTGCCAAGGTCGAGGGCCGCAATCCGTCGTTCTCGGTGAAGTGCCGGATCGGAGCCGCCATGGTGTGGGACGCAGAGGAGCGCGGCGTATTGAAGCCGGGCATGTCCATCGTGGAAGCGACCAGCGGCAATACCGGCATCGCCCTGGCCTTCGCCGCCGCCGCGCGCGGTTATGGGTGCGTTCTGACCATGCCGGATACCATGACCATGGAGCGGCGCAAGGTGCTGATCGCGTTCGGCGCCAAGGTGATTTTAACCCCCGGCGCCAAGGGCATGAAGGGTGCGATGGCCAAAGCCGAGGAATTGACCGCCACCGATCCGTCCAAGTACGTGATGATGCGGCAGTTCGACAATCCCGCCAATCCGGCGATCCACGAGACCACCACGGGTCCGGAAATTTGGGATGACACCAACGGCCAGGTTGACGTGTTCATCAGCGGCGTCGGTACCGGCGGTACATTGACCGGCGTGTCGCGCTACATTAAACGCACGCGCGGCAAGAAAATCCTGACGGTGGCGGTGGAGCCGACGAACTCGGCGGTCATCACCCAGACACTGGCCGGCCAGCCGCTGGCGCCGACGCCGCACAAGATCCAAGGGCTGGGCGCGGGCTTCATCCCCAAGAATCTGGATTTGTCGCAGATCGATCGGGTGGAGCTCGCCGGCAATGAAGAATCCATCGAAATGTCGCGCCGCCTGGCCCGCGAAGAAGGATTGCTCAGCGGCATTTCCTGCGGTGCCGCCATGGCCGTGGCGCTGCGCCTGGCACGAGAGCCCGCGCAGGCGGGCAAAACCATTGTCGTGATACTCCCGGATGCAGGCGAACGCTACCTGTCGGGGGCCCTGTTCGCAGGTTTGTTCGAGGAGGTTGAGAAGTTGCAGGCGGTGAGCTGACGATGGCGGCCGTCAGCCTGGCGCCCGAGCAGCTCACGGGAGAATTGCTCCACAGCTACATGAGCGATGAGCGCGCCCGCCGCATCGCGCACCGCTACCTGCCCTCGAGCGAAGCGATCGCCGAGATCTTAGAGTCGGTGCTTGATCTGATGTACCCCGGCTACTTCGGGCGCCGCGATTTGAACAGCGAAAATCTTAGGCCGCACGTGGCGCAGCGGGTGGCGTGGCTCGCGCCGAAGCTGGAGCGCGAGATGGAGCATTGCTTGTGCTACGGGCGCGAGCGCGAACCGACTCCCCCGGAATTCGGCGAATGCGCACCTCGGGCGCACGAGCTGGCGGAGATCTTTCTCAGCCGGCTGCCGGAGATCCGCGGCATGCTGATACGCGACGTGCAGGCGGCGTTCGACGGTGATCCCGCGGCGACCAATCTGGATGAAGTCATCCTGGCGTACCCGGGGGTGCTGGCGGTCAGTGTTTATCGCATCGCGCACGCGTTGTACGATCTGGGGGTGCCGATGATGGCGCGCATCATGACGGAGTGGGCGCATTCCAAAACCGGTTGTGACATTCACCCGGGAGCCAATATCGGCGCGGCGTTTTTCATCGATCACGCCACCGGCGTGGTGATCGGCGAGACCACGGAGATCGGCGACGGGGTCAAGCTTTACCAGGGCGTGACCTTAGGTGCGCTGTCGTTTCCGCGGGACGCCAGAGGCCAGATCATTCGCGGCAAGAAGCGCCATCCCACCGTGGAAAGCGGCGCCACGCTGTACGCCAACGCCACGGTGCTGGGCGGACATACCGTGGTGGGCGCCAACAGCGTCATCGGCGGTTCGGTATTCCTGACGCGCAGTGTGCCGCCGCGCTCGCGGGTGTCGCTGAAGGAGCCGGAATTGCGCGTGATGACGCGCGATGGCGCGGCGGAGCCGGACGCGATTTACTTCGACATTTGACCGGGCGCTGCGCGCCGAATCTACGGGGTCGATGCGACCCCCCGTCCGCGGAAGTTCGCGCGGCGTTACCCCGCGTTGTCCCGCGTCGCAACGCGCTATTGCACGGCAGGCGTTCCGAATTTGTG
>DATCDX010000088.1:0-2050 GCA_036510475.1 Steroidobacteraceae bacterium | reverse complement strand
GCTGTTGCTGATGGTCAACGGCGCACTCTATGATTTGGCGGTGGATGGCCGCGCCGCGCGCTACCCTGCGTTGACGGCGGCGGCGCTCTTGGCGGCGGCATTGATCTTCGGCGCCGTGCGCATGCGTCAAGTGGACGACATCATCGCGCACGCGCCGCGGCTGAAAGTCGGACTGGTGCAACCGAATTTCGCCTACGCCGTTAACGAGGAATTTTCGCGCGACGAAGCCATTCGCCAATTGACGGCACTGCAACAGCAATCGCAGCGGTTGCAAGCAGCCGGGGCGCAATTGATCGTCTGGAGCGAGGGTGCCTATCCTGTGACCCTGCCGCGAACGCTCAAGGCCGACTTCGCCCCCGAGTCGCTGGGGAAGATTCGACGCGGCTTTGACGTCCCCGCCGTCATCGGCGCGGAAATGTACGACCCCACGCACGACGCCGCGTACAACTCGGCCATCCTGCTCGGCCATAACGGGCGTGTGCTGAGCGTGTACGACAAAGTTCGCCTCTTGGCGTTCGGCGAATATACGCCGGGAATCGGCGAGTTTCCCTGGCTGGGGAAAATTTCGCCGATCGGCAGCGGGCGCTTTACGGCCGGAACAGGTCCGCGCCTGATGCCCATGCAAGGACCCGCAGGGTCTGTCTGGCAATTGGGTCCGGTGATTTGCTACGAAGACATCCTGCAGGGATTTATTCGCAGCGTCGGACAGTTGCACCCGAATCTACTCGTGAATCTGACCAGCGACTCATGGTTTGGCGCGGAAACAGAGCCCTGGGAGCACTTGGCATTGTCGGTATTCGCCAGCGTTGAGTTGCGCGTCAGCATGGTGCGCGCCGTGAATTCCGGTGTCTCCGCATTGATCGATCCGAATGGCCGCGTGGTGCAGCAAACCTATGCCGACGATCCCTATCGAAATCCACGCCCTGCGGATGGCATCGTGGTCTCGGCGCCGCGCATGGCCGGCGGCCACACGCTGTACGTCGTCGTGGGCAACTTGTTCGCCTACCTCTGCATTGCGGCGACTCTGGTCCTATTTGCCTTCGCATCGAAGCCCTATGCGTTCCGCAGGAAGATGCGACAATAGCGCCACATTCAGGGAGCAGTATTGAAAAAGATATCGCTTGCCGTAGTCGCTGTGCTGGTGCTGCTGTATCCCGTCATCGTCTGGCTCATGGGCTACGCGGTCGAAGGACGCACGGACGATGCGCTGGAACAAATTCGTCGGCAGGCGCCCTACCTGAGCGTGGTCGAGCATCGCTTTCGGCGCGGCTGGTATTCCTCGCAGGTCGATGTAACTTTTGAGGCCTTCCGTGACGTCGGCGGACTGCTGCCGGGCGCCTCCGGGATGGGAAAGCTGGCTGCCGCTCCGTTGCGGGTAACGGTCCACAGCGTCATTCATCACGGACCCATCTGCGGCATGCACTGCCTCGGCCTTGCCGGTATCGAGTCGCGCTTTGTGTTCAGCGGCCCGGTTCAATCGGCCCTGTCGCAAGTGTTTGGTTCGACGGAGCCGGTAACGATCCATACGCGGCTCGGCTTCTTCGGCGGCGGGACCACGACCATTTTAAGTCCGTCTTTCAAGGATACGAGACTCGCGGACGGTGCGCGGTTGGGTTGGGGCGGCCTCGTGGCGACGTTCACTTACGGCAGAGGCTACGATTCGATCGCGTTGCGTGCGGCGGCGCCGCGGGCGATGTTTACGGGCATGGACGGTAGGCGCTTGGAAATCGCCGGAATGTCGTTCGATACGCATTCCAAGCGCGCGCTGCGCACCCTATATGAGGGGGATGCATTGTTGACGGTCGATCGTTTGGATTTTTCGGCGGGTCGCTCCGCGAGCGCAGCCACTACGGCCACGGTCCCACCCGGCACGGCCCCACCCGGCACGGTCGCTACAGGCGCTATCCCTGCGGGAACAATCACCATCGATGACCTGCGTTCCGAATCGCACACCCATGCCGATGCGGGCTTCATGACAGTGTCCGTAAGAATCAGTACCGGCGCGATTACGACAGCACCGCTTGCGCTCAGCGGCTTGCATTATGATTTT
>DATCDX010000087.1:0-5408 GCA_036510475.1 Steroidobacteraceae bacterium | reverse complement strand
CAAGGCAAGTACGTCGGGATCTGCGGCCAGGGCCCTTCCGATCATCCGGAACTGGCACGTTGGCTGGTCGAACAGGGCATCGACAGCCTGTCCTTGAATCCCGACACGGTGGTCGAAACGTGGATGTTCCTGGCGGCCGAGACTCGTTAGGCGCTGCGACTGTTTAGGCGCTGCGCGCCACCTTTCAACGGGGTCGAAGCGACCCCGTCCGATTAGATTCAGCGCGAAGCGCTTATAAAATTTTCGCGATAGTATTGCAGCTCGCGGATCGATTCACGCACGTCATCCATGGCCAGATGACTCGAAGCCTTGCGAAAGCCATTGGCCACCTGCGGCGCCCAACGGCGCGCCAATTCCTTCAGAGTGCTGACGTCGAGATTGCGATAATGAAAAAACCGCTCCAGCGTGGGCATGTAGCGCGCCAGGAAGCGGCGATCCTGGCACACGCTGTTGCCGCACATCGGTGAGTCTCCGGCTTCGAGCCACGCTGCGAGAAACCGCAGCGTCTCGCGCTCCGCGGTGGCGGCATCGATTTGGCTTGCGAGAACCCGGGCGCTCAAGCCCGACTTACCATGCTGATTGCGATTCCAATCGTCCATTGCGCCAAGCACCGCCTCGCTTTGGCGCACGGCTAAAACCGGGCCTTCTTCCAGCACATTGAGGTGTTTGTCGGTTACGATCGTCGCAATTTCGATGATGAGATCGGACTGCGGATTCAGGCCGGTCATTTCCAAATCGATCCAAATTAGATTTTCGGGGGATTTCATCGTGGCTCGACAATAAAACCCGCATGGTAGCAGCAGCCGAAACGAAAGACATGGGCGGCGCCAAAGGCGGCGGCGGCGGCAGCGGCGTCGTACTGGCCAGCTACGGCCGAGGCGTCCTGGTGCAAGCGCAGGACGTTACCTTGCACTGTGAACTCAAGGGGCGCAAACAGCGCATCGTCTGCGGCGATCGCGTCACCTGGGCCTATCCACCCTCCGCCGACGGGCCCTCGATCGAGAGCATCGCGCCGCGTCGCAACCTCGTCGAACGCATCGATGCGCGCGGCCGCGCCGAGCCCGTCGCCGCGAATATCGACCGATTAGCCATGGTCGTGGCGCCGCAACCCACGCCCGACTGGTTTCTGGTGGACCGCTACTGGGCGGGCGCCGCGATGAAAGACTTAGGCGCTGTGCTCATCGTCAACAAGCGGGATCTGGGGACGGACTCGATCCAACCTGAGCTTGCAACCTATCGTAATTTGCGCCTGGCCTGCGTCGAAGTGAGCGCGTCGTCGCCGGCCGGCATTGCCGATCTGCGGCACCCGCTCGCGGTGGGCGTGACGCTCATTGTCGGCCAGTCCGGCGTCGGCAAATCATCGCTGGTGAACGCCTTGATCCCCGACGCCGCGGCGCAGACGGCCGAATTGACCCGGGACGCGGAAGGCCGCCACACGACCACCACGGCGCGTTGGTATCAATTCGGAGCGGACGCGGCGCTCATCGATGCGCCGGGTGTGCGGGATTTCGCGCCGCCTGCGAGCTTGGTGCGGGCGGCCGAACGCGGTTTCCTGGAGATTCACGAACTCAGCGTCAATTGCCGCTTCAAGGACTGCCGGCACATGGAAGAGCCCGGCTGCGCGGTGCGCACCGCGGTCTTGAACCGCCAGATGCCGGCGCGCCGCTACGAAAGCTATCGGCGCTTGTTTCGCCTGTACGAGAAACTGGCGTCCTGAATTATCTTAAGACGGGGTGACGCTGGTACGTCCCGCCAGCGCATGCGCCAGCGTGCCGCCGTCGACGTATTCCAGCTCTCCGCCGACGGGCACGCCGTGGGCGATCCGCGAGGCCTTCAACCCCAGGCGCAGCGCCAGTTCGCCCAGGTAGTGTGCGGTGGCCTCCCCCTCCGCCGTGGGGTTGGTGGCGAGAATGACTTCGCGAACCTCGCCATCGCCCAACAGCCGCTCGAATTCGTCCAAGCCCAGTTCGGCCGGCCCCACGCCGTCAAGCGGCGACAAATGTCCCATGAGCACGAAGTAGCGCCCGCGAAATCCGCCCGACTGCTCGATGGCGACCACGTCGGCCGGCGACTCCACCACGCAGAGCTGCGCCACGTCGCGCTGTTTGGAATCGCAGATCGTGCAAAATTCACTCTCCGTCAACATCCGGCAACGCTTGCAGTGTCCGACGTTGTTCAATGCCTCCAGCAGCGACTGGCTCAAGGCTCGACCACCGTCGCGATCCCGTTCCAGCAGATAAAACGCCATTCGCTGCGCCGACTTGGGGCCGACCCCGGGCAGGCAACGCAGGGAATCGATCAGGCGGGCAAGTGTCGGCGTGTACTTCATCGAGGCGCGACTGCGGTCAAAACGGCAGCTTCATGCCGGGCGGAAGATTCAGCCCGGACATGAGTCCCGAGTACTTCTCCTGGCTGCGCGCAGTGATTTTTCTGGCCGCATCGTTTATGGCGGCGATCAGCAGATCTTCCAGCATGTCCTTATCCTCGCCGAACAGTTTCGGCTCGATCACCACCTTCTTGGCCTCGTGATGTCCATTCAACGTGACCTTGACCATGCCGACACCGGATTCGCCCGTGACCTCAAGGTCGGCGAGTTCCGCCTGCGCCTTTTGCATGTTCTCTTGCATTTGCTGCGCCTGCCGCATCAGATTTCCCAAACCGCCTTTCATCATAGGGTTCTCCTCCGTCATTAGTTCGCTGGTTTCACTGAAGTCGAGTCCACGTCGGCGCCGAAGCGCTCACGCAGGCCCTTGACCGCAGGGTCCGCCTCGAATGCGGCCGCCGCGCGAACGATCTTGTCCTGCTCCGCCGCCGCGCGCTGTCGCGCGGGCGTGACGAGACCGGATTGAGCGGCATCGAAGCTGATGCGAATCTCGCGGCCGAAATACTTGGACAGACCCTGGACCAGTTTGTCCTCGATGGGCCGCGAACGCCGGTCCGCCGTCGCCTGATCGAGTTTCAGCACCAGGCGATCATCCTCGAATGCCGCCGGCACACAGTTCAATGCGAACTGGCGCGCCATACCGCTCAAGGCCGCCGCTTCGACCACCGCCGGCCAGTTGGCCGCGTCGACACTCGTCGGCGGCGCGGCCGCCGCGCCGGGCGCATCGCCGGCGATGCCTCGGGGTGCAGCGGTCGCCCGGGGCGCGCTGGGTGCATGCGTCGCCTGAGGCACAGCGACTCCCTCCGGGGGCGCTCTGGTCACGCGTCCCGGTGCGTTTCGCTGTGCCCCCTGTGCCGGCGCGGTGTCGGGACGAAACGCCAGCATGCGCAGCAGGCACATTTCGAACCCCGCGCGGGGCTCCGGCGCCAGATTCAAATCGCGACGGCCACCCAAGGCAATTTGGTAGTAGAGCTGCACATCCTCGGGTGAGATCGCCCGCGCCAGCCGCCCCAGCAAATCCGCATCGAATTCCTCATCTTGGAGCGCGGCCTCGGGCACTATTTGCACGATCGCGATGCGTTGCAGGAACGCCGCCAGTTCCCCTAGTGCGCGATCATAGTCCGGCGCGTCACGATCGAGTTCAGCGACTTCCGCCAGCAGCGCCACCCCGTCCTCGCGGGCCAACGCGTCGATCAAGCGGCCCACGTGGCCGCGATCGATGGTCCCCAGCATTGTACGGGCGTCCGCCTCGTTCAATGCGCCGCCGCCAAAGGCGATCAGCTGGTCCAACAGACTCAAGCCATCGCGCATGCTGCCGTCGGCGGCACGCGCCAGCAGCGCCATCGCCGCCGGCTCGAACTCAAGGTTTTCCGCGCCGGCAATGAACTTCAAGCGTTCACCGATCAGCGCGGCCGACAAGCGTTTGAGACTGAATTGCAAACACCGCGACAGCACCGTGACGGGCAATTTTTGCGGATCGGTGGTCGCCAGCAGGAACTTCACATGCGGCGGCGGTTCCTCCAGCGTTTTGAGCAGCGCGTTGAAAGAATGATTCGACAGCATGTGCACTTCGTCGATGAGGTACACCTTGTAGCGGCCACGGGTGGGAGCATATTGCACGTTGTCGAGCAATTCCCGGGTGTCGTCGACCTTGGTGCGCGAGGCCGCGTCGACCTCGATGAGATCGACGAACCGGCCCTCGTCGATTTCCCGGCAGGCCGCGCAAACGCCGCAGGGATTCGAACTCACACCGGTCTCACAATTCAGCGATTTCGCCAGAATGCGGGCAATGGTGGTCTTGCCGACTCCACGGGTACCCGTGAACAGGAATGCATGATGCACCTTACCGCTGTCGAGGGCATTGCTGAGGGCGCGCAGGACGTGCTCCTGCCCGACCATGTCGGCGAACCGCTTGGGGCGCCATTTGCGCGCTAATACGACGTAGCTCATGTGTTTAAGTTTAGCCGGGAACCGCAGCGTAGCGTGGCATTTAGGAGGCGGCCCGCGCCCGCAGGACTTCGGCGCCCGACTTAAAGCTACTACCGCTGCTCCCTTCCGGGCCTGACGGGGTTCGTTGCCAGTCGTCGCGAAGATGCGAACGCGAGCCACCATAGACTCTGGCGGAGAGGGTGGGATTCGAACCCACGAACACCTTTTGGGATGTTACTCACTTTCCAGGCGAGCGCCTTCGACCACTCGGCCACCTCTCCGCGCGGCCGCAAGGGTACCGGAGCCGCGCCGGGCGATCAAATTTACCGGCAGCGCAGAACTGCTCTCACCTGTGCGGTGATATGCATCGGCCCCATGAGAACGGCCTGGGGCCTTGTCAACCGGTCAATATCACTGAGCCAGGTCTAGCCACTGGCCGCCTTGTTCGGCGGCGCCGGCTTGTAACGCGGCGGAATGTCCAGGCAGTTGTCCTTGGGTCCAGGCGGCGGCGGTGAGACCCCAACCGTCGGGATCACCAAGGCGTCCTGGGTATTCGGCGAGTCGAGACCCGACGGCACCTTCAAGGGGGGCACCTGGCGCGCGCGTTGATACTCCTGAGGCTTATGACAGTCCGGGGTCAACTTGCTGAACAAATGGCAGCCGCTCATCAGCGCGGTCGCGCTAACCACCAACAAAACTCGCTCAAGACTCATGCTGCTTGGTCCTCAAGGATAATTCCGGCGGCCTGCATCGCGCGCAGCACGGTATCCTGGTGCGCCATGGGCAATTCGACCAATGGCAAGCGGATTGCGTTCCCAATCAGCCCCATTCTAGCCACCGCCCATTTGACCGGTATCGGACTCGCTTCGACGAATAAATCTTTATGTAACGCCCGCAAGGCCGCATCGAGGATGCGCGCCTTGATAAAATCTCCGGAAAGCGCCGCCTCACAGACTTCGCGCATTCGCCGCGGCGCGATGTTGGCCGACACAGAAATCACTCCGCGCGCACCCGCCTCCATCAATTCGACGGCGGTGGCATCATCGCCCGACAACAGCGTGAATTGCGGCGGACACAGCTCAATCGTCTCGCGCGC
>DATCDX010000086.1:0-3463 GCA_036510475.1 Steroidobacteraceae bacterium | reverse complement strand
TACGTTGCAGTCGGCCAAGGGCTACGCGAGTCGTTTGCGGCGTGCCAAGGTGGTGGCCGATTTCGCAGTGCGCCGCGAGCTGATTCGCGCCGGTGTCGCCGCAGCCGCCGCGGCCAGTGGACCGGGCAGCAGCGCGCTGATCGAAGATGCCTTGCTCGATGAGGTCACCGCGTTGGTCGAGTGGCCGGTGCCGGTGGCGGGACAATTCGAGCAGCGTTTTTTAAGGCTGCCGCGCGAGGTGGTGATCGCGACCGTACAAGATCATCAACGGTACTTTGCGGTGCAGGGCCCGGACGGTAAGTTAACGGGATGGTTCGTGACGGTGAGCAACATCGAGAGCCGCGATCCCGCCAAGGTGCGCGAGGGCAATGAGCGGGTGGTGCGGCCGCGCTTGAGCGATGCGGTGTTCTTTTGGAAACAGGACTCGAAGATTTCGCTCGATGCGCATGCGGCGAAACTGCGCGGCGTGACATTTCAAACCAAGCTCGGCAGCTACGCCGACAAGACCCTGCGTGTGGCGACACTGGCGCGATTGATCGGCGGCCACATCGGCGCCGGCACCGATGTGGCGCGAGCCGCGGAGCTCGCCAAGGCTGATTTGATGACGGCCATGGTGGGTGAGTTTCCGGAGCTGCAAGGCACCATGGGCCGCTACTACGCCGAGGCACAGGGTGAGTCGCCCGAGTTGTCACTGGCGTTGGAGGAGCACTATCGCCCGCGATATGCCGGCGATTCACTGCCCTCGACCAAGACCGGTCAGGCGTTGGCGCTCGCCGACAAGCTCGATACCCTGGTGGGTATTTTTGCGATCGAGCAGCGGCCCACCGGCACCAAGGACCCCTTCGGCCTGCGCCGCGCCGCGTTAGGCGTGTTGCGCATTCTGCTCGAGGGCCGTTTGGATTTGGATTTATTCGAATTGCTGGGCGTGGCGGCGGCTTCGCAGCCCGTGCCCCGGGCCGCCGTGGTCGATGAAGTTTATGATTTCATTGCCGAACGCCTGCGCGGCGTATTGCTGGATGAGCCCGGGAGCACGCCCGAAATCATCGATGCGGTGCTGGCGAACCGGCCGCATTCGCCCTTGGATGCAGCGATGCGCCTTAGCGCGCTGAAAGAATTTCTGCTGCTGCCGGACGCGGCGGTGCTCGCCGCCATCAACAAGCGCATTGCGAATATCCTGAAGAAAACCTCGCTCGCCGGCGATGCGGCCGTGAACTTAGGCGCGCTGACCGAGGAAGCCGAACGGCGGCTGTACCAGGTACTATGCGATCTGCGTGATCCCGTGCTGCGCGCGGCCAAAGAGCGCCGCTATGCGCAGAGTTTGCAGGCGTTGGTGGCGCTGCGAGCGCCGGTGGACGATTTCTTCGAGCACGTCTTAGTGATGGACGAGGACATGAATCGGCGCAATAACCGTCTCGCGTTGCTGCGCGACGCGCAATTGCTGCTCGGCGGTGTGGCCGACCTGTCGCGCCTGCCGGGCTAGGCTGGCAACGCATGCAGCTATTGCGGTCGCTGCTGTTCACCACTTGTATGATGGCGTCCGCATGCCTGTTCGGTGGCGTCATGACGCTGGGCTTCTGGCTGCCGTACCCCGCGCAATTTGCGATCGCCCGCACCTGGGCACGCCTTTTATTTTGGATGCTCGAACATATTTGCGGACTCAAGTTCACGGTGGAGGGCCGCGAACGCATTCCCGCGGGCAATCACATCGTGATGAGCAACCACGCTTCCGCGTGGGAGACCGTGGCGCCATTCGTGATTTTTCCGCCGCAGGTCTGGGTGCTGAAGCGCGAGCTGTTGTGGATACCCTTCGTCGGCTGGGGGATGAAGCTATTGCGGCCCATCGCCATCAACCGCGGCCAGGGTTACCGCGCCGTGAATCAAGTGGTCGAACAAGGCAAAGCGCGCCTCGCCGCCGGACTCTGGATCGTTATTTTCCCGGAAGGCACGCGGGTAATCGCCGGTGAGACGCGCAAATTCGGCGTCAGCGGGGCGCTGCTGGCAACCACCACCGGCAAGTGCGTGGTACCGCTGTCGCACAACGCCGGCACGTTCTGGCCGCGGCGCGGCATCTTGAAAAAGGCCGGCACCATTCGCGTGATTATCGGCGAGCCCATCGAATCCACGGGCAAGGACCCGCGGCAGCTCAACGAGGAAGTCCGGCAGTCGATCGAAGCGGGGCTGGCCCGCATCGCCGCGATCGTCGCCGGTGAGAGCGGTAAGACCGGCGACACCGGCGAGTCCGGTGATTCCGGCGAGTCGGGCGCGGGCACGGCGCGGATCCAATGAAATTTGCGCGAGGCCGGTACGTTAGCGCGCGCGGCGGTCCCATGCCGCCATGCTTTCAAACACCCCGTCGCGCCTTATCAGGCCATGCAGCAGCGCCGCGCCCAGATGCGCCAGAAACACCGCGAATAAAAGATAAGCGCAGTCGGTGTGCAATCGACGCAGCCAGGCATACAGCAGCGGGTCATGCGGCAGAATGGGCGGCAGCTGTAGTGAACCCCACATCGCGATTGGATACGGCGCCGCCGACAGCATTCCCCAACCCAGGAGCGGCATGGCGAACATCAACGCGTACAGCAGGATGTGCGACGCCTTAGCGGCGCGGCGCTGCCAGTGTGGGATGGAATCGGGCAGCGGTGGCGGCGGATTGAACAGCCGGTTCAGCAAGCGAATCATCACCAGGATCAGAATGGCGATGCCGAGCGGCCGGTGGATCGAGACCAGAAACCGATAGCGCTCGGACACCGACGCCGCCATGCCGACGCCCACGAACAGCATGGCCAGAACCATGACGGCCATCAGCCAATGCAGTATCCGGGAGAACACCGGGAAAAGCGCCGAGTCAGCAGCGTGCGGCCTCATCGCGCTGTTCCCGTCGCTGCGGTTACATCCGGCGCTACGGCTGGGACCGCCGCTTCCGCCTGCGCTTCTTGCGTAGTGATTGCGCTCGGGACTTTTTTCCGTTTCTCACCGGCACGCAGTGTGGACGAACGCGCATAGGCCGCCGAACGTGCGCTCAGCAGCGGATCATCCGAGGGTTCGATACCCGCAGGCAGCACCAAGGGGTCATAGTTGATGTCGGCGCAGGACCCGGTGTCCTCGCTCGACACGTGATCGATCGTCACCGTTCCCGCATCCACGTGCCGACGGTCCGCGGGCCAAGGCAGCGTGGCATCAGCGGTCGGATCGCCGGGCCGGCCGATGGTCAGCATCAAATGCCATTGCAACGGTTGCTCGTGAATTCGCGCGATCAAGTCATCGAACAGATAATTTTTGTCCGTGCCGCTGCCCGTTGCGGGGTTGGCCGCCACGAAGGGTTGCAGCGGCACCGCGGCCCAACGCACGGGCACCGCAGCGCCGGCGGCGTTGACCAGACGGAAAGCATCGAGACTGTTGAAAGTGGAATCGGCGAATCCCGATGACACCTCCCGGGTGCGGATGATCGCCATGGCATGCACCG
>DATCDX010000085.1:0-4165 GCA_036510475.1 Steroidobacteraceae bacterium | reverse complement strand
GGCCTGCGACATGCGCGGGCCGGTTTGAATGCGTTTGATGGACATGGTTCGGTTCCGTGGGTGTTTCGATTTTCAGCCGGCGACAGGCCTATGCGTCCTATCGGGTACCCAGTCTATATAATCTCGCGCCGGACTGGGTTGTTGCATAGGAGTTGGGCATGGATCTAGGAATTCGCGGACGCAAGGCGATCGTCTGTGCGTCGAGCCAGGGCTTGGGCAAGGGGTGTGCGTTGGCGCTCGCTGAGGCGGGAGTATCGCTGGTCATTAATGGACGCAACCGGGCGCTGTTGGAACAAACAGCGGCGGAGATCCGCGCGGCGACCGGTGCGGACGTGACGCCGGTGGCCGCCGACGTGTCCACGGCGGAGGGGCAGGCGGCGCTGCTCGCAGCCTGTCGGGCGCCGGATATCCTGGTCAACAACAATGCGGGGCCGCCGTTTCGGGATTTTCGCGAATTGGATCGGCGGGCCATGCTGTCGGGCGTCACGATGAACATGGTGACTCCCATCGAACTCATTCAAAAAGTCATCGATGCCATGTCGGCGCGCGGCTTCGGCAGAATCGTGAATATCACTTCCATCAGCGTGAAAATGCCGGTGGCGGGGCTGGATCTGTCGAGCGCCGCCCGCGCGGGCCTCACGGCCTTCGTGGCTGGGATCGCGCGTAAGGTGGCGGACCGAAATGTAACCATCAATAATCTGTTGCCGGGAAGCTTCGACACGCAGCGCTTGCGCGCGGGCTTTGTGGTCGCCGCGAAGCATGCGGGGGTGCCTGAGCCCGATATCATCGCGCGGTCGGTGGCGGAGATTCCGGCGAAGCGCTTCGGCACGCCGGCGGAGTTCGGACAGACCTGCGCCTTCCTCTGCAGCGAGCATGCGGGGTACATCACGGGCCAGAATATATTGATGGACGGCGGCGCGTACCCGGCGGCGTTCTGAGATATGCCGTGGCGGTGTTTTGAGGTACGCCGCCCCTGCGGTGTGTTGAGATGCGCCTGGCGGTCTGGGGCGTCGTCAAAATTCCAAATTGTCGATGAGGCGGGTGCCACCTAGGCGGGCGGCCGCGATCACGACCAAGGCTTCGCGCGCCGATCGCTCGTCCTGATGCGTCGGCGGTTCGTCGAGGCGCGCCGATGGTTCGGCGAGGCGCGCGGGTGGTCCGTCGCGACGCACTCTCGGCTCGCCCGAGTGCGTCAACGGCGCGCCCAAATCGCTGCGCCGCCGGACGGCTACGTAGTCCGGTTGCCAACCGCGGCCGGTTAGAAATATTGTCGCTTCTTGCTGGAGCAGGGTCCAATCGACGCGGCCGCCCCGCGCGGCTGCCAACAGCTTTTTCAGCGTCGCATGCAGTTGGGCGGCTTCGAGGCGCTGAGATTCATTCAGGTAGCCATTGCGGGAGGACAGGGCGAGTCCGCTGGGGTCGCGCACGGTTTCGGCGGACACGATCTCGATCGGCAGTGCCATTTGCCGCACCATGCTGCGGATCACCAGGAGTTGTTGGTAATCCTTTTTACCGAACACCGCCGTGGCGGGCCCGACCATGTTGAAGAGTTTCAGCACGACGGTGCAAACGCCGCTGAAGAAGCCGGGCCGCACCTGTCCTTCGAAGATCTCGGCGAGCGCGGACGGCGGTTGCACGGTATAGCCTTGGGGTTCGGGATACACTTCGCCGGCGCTGGGTGCGAATACGATGTCGCAGCCGCTCTGTGCAAGCTGTTCGCAGTCGCGCTCGAAGGTGCGTGGATAGGTGGCGAAATCTTCCTGCGGCGCGAACTGCAGTGGGTTGACGAATATGCTGGTGACAACGCGGTCGCCGCGTTCGCGGGCAAGCCGCACGAGCGACAAGTGACCGTCGTGCAGGTTGCCCATGGTGGGCACCAGTACGATGTTGCGCGCCTCCTTGAGAACTGCGCGCAGTTCGGCGATCGTCGGAACGATTTGCATGCGGCTTGCCGGTCAGAAGCCGTGCACGGCGTCGTCGGGAAATCGGCCGGCTTTGACTTCGGCCACATAATTGCGCACGGCGAGATCGATACTGGCGCTGCCGTCGAGAAAATTGCGGACGAAGCGCAGCGGCGCGCCGTTGGTGAGTCCCAGCACGTCGTGCAAAACCAAAACCTGGCCGCTGCAACCGACCCCGGCGCCGATACCGATGGTGGGTACGGGTAGCGCGGCGGTGAGTTCGCGCGCGAGCACCGTCGGCACCATTTCCAGCACGAAGATGGTCGCGCCGGCGGCGGCGAGTTCCTCGGCATGCCGCAGCAGCACCGCGGCCGCCGCTTCGTCGCGGCCTTGGACGCGATAGCCGCCGAGCGCGTGCACCGATTGCGGCGTGAAGCCCAAGTGGGCGCAGACCGGGATGCCGCGCTCGACCAGGAATTGCACGATGGGGACGGTCCAGCCGCCGCCCTCGATTTTCACCATGTGCGCGCCGTGCTGCATGAGCCGGGTGGCGTGGCGCAGGGCGAGTTCCGCCGATTCTTGGTAGCTGCCGAAGGGCATGTCGGTAATGATCCAGGAGGTGCGATTGCCTCGCGCCACACATTCGGTGTGATAGGCCATTTCGTCCAGCGTTACGGCCAGCGTACTGGCGCGGCCCTGCAGCACGTTGCCGAGGGAGTCGCCGACCAGCAGCGCATCGACGCCGGCGCCGTCCAAAACGCGCGCGAAGGCGGCGTCGTAACAGGTCAGCATCGCGATTTTTTCACCGGCCGTGTGCATTTCGCGCAGACGGTGCAGCGTGACGGGTTTTCGGCTTTTCATGCCGCTATTCTGAGGCACTCCGCGCGAGTCGGCTAGGCTAGTTGGCCGCAACGGCTGGGGATTTAACCTTTTGCGCGCGAATCCAGCTGTTGGTGCGGGCATCCAGCAGATCCAGCGGCAGGACGCCGCCGCTCAACATCTCGTCGTGGAAGCTGCGGATGTCGAATTTGGGACCCAATTCCTTCTGCGCGCGGTCGCGCAGTTCACGGAACTTCAGTTGGCCGAGTTTGTATGACAGCGCTTGCGCGGGCCAGGCAATGTAGCGGTCGGTTTCGGCTTGAATGGTGGGTTCGTCGACGGCGGCGGCCTGACGGAAGAAGGCGACCACTTGATCGCGGCTCCACCCCATGGAATGGATGCCGGTGTCGACGACCAGGCGCACCGCACGGAACAGCTCACTGGAGAGGCGGCCGTAGTCGCTGACGGGGTCTTGGTAAAATCCGACCTCTTTGCCGAGTTGCTCGGCGTACAGCGCCCACCCTTCGATGTAGCCGGAGTTGTGGCTGTGCTGTCGGAACTTCGGCAGGTTGGTGAGTTTTTGCGCCACCGAGAGCTGCATGTGATGGCCGGGAATGCCTTCGTGATAGGCGGTGGCCTCGTCGTCGATGAGCGTGCGCTGCGCGAAGTTGGCGGTGGCTACCACGATTCGGCCCGGGCGCTTGCCGTCGGGCGTGCCGGTTTGATAGTGCGTCGCCATGGCGGATTGAAAATCGGGAATGGCTTCCACGGTAACGGGCGAGCCTGGGATGAAGCCGAATAATTCGGGCAGCTTGGGCTGCATTTGCGCGATGTGGCGGCGAAAGTCATCGACGATCTGTGCGGCGGAGGTGGGCCTGCTGCAGCGTGTCGAAGGGCACCGCGAGCGGCAGGTCGGCAAGATGAACGTGCGGGCCGCTCATCTGGCTCACGGGCATTTCGTATTCCTTGAAGCGATAATTTTCATTGAGCTGCTGCAGCGTGTCGCGCAGCACTTCGTGGGATAGGTTGTCCTGCTCGGAGAAGCCGCTGGTGGAGATGGCGTTGAGGCGCGCGAGAAAGCCCTGGTCGCCGGCGTGCTCGCTCTTGATCGCGGCGAGGGAATATTCGTCCAGCCGATCGTTGTAGCGATAGTCGCCGCGGGAGGTCGCGCTCTCGGGGTGAGTTTTGAGGTCGTTTTGGTAGTACTCCTCGAACAGTACATTCTGGGCGGCGACGCGCGCCTGCACGGTGGCGGGAGCGGTATTAACAGCGTCGCCATGGGCAGCGGAGAAGCAGCCCAGGGCTAGGATCAGGGCGAGTGTTTCGAGCGTTTGGGTGCGCATGCGCGGCAAGGTAGCACAATGTGCCGCTCGCACAATGGCCCCTTAAGGCGCGGCGCCGATGAGGTCCACGGACGGCATGACGACGCGGCGGCGGCGCTGGTA
>DATCDX010000084.1:0-4605 GCA_036510475.1 Steroidobacteraceae bacterium | reverse complement strand
CAGAGTGACTTGGGCGCGCTCCTTGGCCTGGAATACCGCGGTCTCCGCCTTCTTGCGTTCGGTGATATCGGTCAGCGTGCCCTCGTAGCCGTTGACCCTTCCCTGTTTGTCGCGCACCACCCGGCTATTGTCCACGACCACCACCATGGAACCGTCCTTGCGGCGCAAGACCAATTCCTCGTTGCGCAACTCGCCTTCACTCTCCATGCGGCGGATGAAGGAATCGCGATCGCTGGGGTACCAGTACAGGCCGCCCACCGGTACCCGATAGAGTTCCTCGGCGGAACCGTATCCCAGCAAATTCACGAAGGCGGGATTGACGACCAGAATGCGCCCGTCACGGGAGGTCTGGTACACGCCTTCCATCACGCTTTCGAACAGCCCGCGAAATTTGGATTCGCTGTTGCGCAACGCGTTCTCGGCGGTGCGGCGTTCGATGGCGATCCCCGCGATTTGCGCCATGCGCATCATCAACTCATGATCGCGCGGCAAGGGAATACCGGGTTGGCGTCGATAGGCGGCGAAGGTCCCGACAATCTTGCCGTCCGAGGCGACGATGGGCGCGGACCAAGCGGCCCGCAATCCGGCGTGCCGCGCGGCTTCCCGCCGGAACTCCCACAGTGCGTCGGACTCGATGTCGGCGATGGTGATTTGACGCGCCAGGTACACGGCCGCCGCGCACGAGCCATAACGGATGCCGATTGGCGTGCCGTCCATGGCCGCCACGAATTCGCGCGGCAAGTTCGGCGCCGCGCCGAAGTTCAACGACTGCCGTTCGTGATCCAACAAGCTGATGGCGCAGCCGGTCTGCGCCATCACGCCTTCGATCAATTCGCAAATCGACTCGAGCGCCGAGATAAGCGGCGCATTGGCCGCAATCTTCTCGAACACACGGCGTTCGCCGGCGGCAATGGCATCGGCGCGGCGGCGCTCGGTGATGTCGGTAATACTGGCGCGGATCAAGCGCCGGTTGGAGCTCGGCAGGCGGACGAACCGCACTTCACAGGGCAGACTCTGTCCCGCGGCATCGCAATGCACCCATTCGAAAACCGGAGCGTCGCCGGCCAACGCGCCGTCGATGTAGCCGCGCGGCACGCCGAAGGATGGCGTGCCGTCGAGCTGGCGCGACGGGCTGATCTTGTCCGGACCGCTGTTCAGCAGGGTCTCGCGGCTCATCTTGAAAAAGCGGCAGGCGTTGTCGTTCACATCCACGAACTTGCCGCGGTCGACATCGAACACCACGATGACCTCAGGGGCGTGCTCCACCAACGTTCGGTAGCGCGCCTCGCTTTCACGCATCGCTTGCTCGGCGATATGCCGCTCGGTGATGTCGCGGATACAGACAACGTAGCCGTCCCGCCAATTGAGCTTGGCCTTGCTGACGGCGATCTCCACCGCAACGCGACTACCGCCCTTGGCGAGCCCCCACGTTTGGTGCGCCGCCAGATCCACATGCGTGTCGTCGATCTTGGTGGCCAAGCGCTCGAGAAAATCGTTAGCGCCGCGCGCGATGTCCGGCAGCAGAAAATCGAGCGAGCGACCGAGGATTTCCGCCGGGGAGTAGCCGAAAATGCGCTCTCCGGTGGGATTGAACGTTTCTATGTGACCGGCGCCGTCGAGCGTGACGATGGCATCTTTCACGTTGTCGAGGATCGCCTGTAGGTGCGAGGCGGTCTGCTCACGAATTTCCCGGGTGAGCGCCTGCGCCTCATCGGACATGAGCTGCATAGAACGCACGATGCCGCGGCGTTCGCCGTCGACCCGGTCGTAGTGCGCACTGATCGTTTTCAGCAGCGCATCGACATCGAACTCGCCGCCGCGCCCGCGCGCTTGCGCAATCTGGCGCTCCAGCAGGTGGTTCAAACTGTCCGCTGGTTGCGTTGGCTCGCTACGAATTGCGGCCGCGATGTCGCGTGACAAGTCCTGACCTCCCGCACTGGATTCTACGGCGCGCGCCGGCACCTGGATTCAGTGGATGTTAGGGCGATCCCGCAATGGCGGCGTGACGGGTGTCTCGGTTCGGCCAATAATCGGTTAAACAATCCAGGGATCCAAACCGGGGCGTCAGGGATCTAAGCCGCAGCATCAGCAATCTAAGCCGCGGCGTCAGGGATGCAAGCCGCGGCGTTTGGAATCTTGCCGCGGCTTCAGGCGCCTTGATCCGCGGTTTCGCGTTCCGAGCGCTTGCGGTCGTTTTCACGCAGATTGCGCTTGCGCAGGCGGATGGAGTTGGGCGTCACCTCGATGAGTTCATCATCGTCGATGAACTCCATGGCCTGTTCGAGGGAAAAGCGGATCGGCGGCGTCAGGACCACATTCTCGTCCTTGCCGGCGGCACGCATATTGGTGAGTTTTTTGCCCTTGAGAGGATTCACGACCAGATCGTTGTCGCGATTGTTCAGACCAATGATCATCCCCTCATAAACCTCTTCCCCGGGGCCGATGCACAGCCGGCCGCGCTCCTGCAGGCTGAATAGCGAGTAGGCGAGTGCTGTGCCCTGGCCGTTCGCAACCAGCACGCCGTTCGGTCGCTGACCCAGTTCGCGCTGCACCACGGGCCCGTAGTGATCGAAAACATGGTGCAGCAGCCCGGTGCCGCGGGTCATGGTGCGAAACTCCGTCTGAAATCCGATCAAGCCCCGGGACGGCACCATGTAGTCCAAGCGGATTCGGCCGCGGCCGTCGGCCTGCATGTCCTTGAGTTCGGCGCCGCGGCTGCCTAAGGCCGACATGATGTCTCCCTGGGCGTCGCCGTCGGCATCGACCGTGACCTGTTCATAAGGCTCGTGTGCGACGCCGTCCACTTGTTTGATGACGACGCGGGGCCGGGAGACCGCCATCTCATAGCCTTCACGGCGCATGTTCTCCAGCAACACGCCCAGATGCAGTTCACCGCGGCCGAACACCACGAACTTATCCGGATCCGCGGTCGGTTCCACCCGCAACGCGACGTTGTGGATGGCCTCGCGATCCAAGCGTTCGCGGATCTGCCGGCTGGTCACGAATTTGCCGTCCCGTCCCAAGAACGGCGAGGTATTGACCTCGAAAGTCATGCTGATCGTCGGTTCATCGACGGTAAGACTCGGCAGCGGCTCCACCTTGGCGGGGTCGCACAGCGTGTCCGAAACCTTCGGTTCCGCGATGCCCGCAAAGGCGACGATGTCGCCCGCGCCCGCCGATTCCACCTCGACCCGGGTCAAGCCATGGAAACCCAGGATCTGCGTGATCCTTTCCGGACGCTGCTTACCCTCGCGGCTGACCACCGTCACCGCCATGCCGCGGCGGATGGTGCCGCGCTTGATGCGGCCGATGCCGATGGCGCCGACATAACTGGAGTAATCGAGCAAGGTGACCTGCAGCTGCAGAGGACCGTCGACATCGACATCCGGAGGCGGGCAATGCTCGACGACGGTCTTGAACAAGGGTTGCATGTCGCCGTCGCGCACCGTGGATTCGAGGCCGGAAAAGCCGCGCAACGCGGAGGCATAAATCACCGGGAAGTCCAACTGCTCGTCGGTGGCCCCCAGACGATCGAATAAATCGAAGGTCTGATCCAGCACCCAGCCCGGTCGGGCTTCATCACGGTCGATTTTGTTGATGACGACAATGGGGCGCAACCCATGCTTGAACGCCTTTTGCGTGACGAAGCGCGTTTGCGGCATGGGCCCATCGACGGCATCCACCAGCAACAGCACGCAGTCGACCATGGCCAGAACGCGTTCGACTTCACCGCCGAAATCAGCGTGCCCCGGCGTATCGACGATGTTGATGCGATAGTCGCCCCAGGTGATCGCGGTATTCTTCGCAAGAATGGTGATGCCGCGTTCTCGCTCCAAGTCGTTCGAATCCATGACGCGCTCTTGCAAGTCCTTACGCGCATCGAGGGTCCCGGACTGCCGTAAGAGCTGATCCACGAGCGTGGTTTTGCCATGATCGACGTGCGCGATAATGGCGATGTTGCGAAGTTTCTGAGTCACGGGTGATGCCTTGAGGGAAACCGCCCATTATAGAGCTTTACGGCATGGCGCGTCGCAGTTTCAATGATCGCGCGCCTTCAATGGTCGCGCACGCGCGCGCGCGCCCACGGTTGTTGCCGCACCCGCTAGTGCGCGCCGGCGGGGCTCTGCGTGGCCGAATCCACGATGAGGGGGATGGAAAACACCCGGGATTCAGTGATTTCTTCGTGCTTAAGCGATACCGTCACGCCGAGCAGCAGCACACCGCTCGTAGTGGGCGTCACTTGGATGCTGTGCCGGTAGATCTGACCCGGCTCGACCGACGGAATAGCGAATTGATCGGCTCCAGGGGGCACCTCCATGCCCTCCGTGCCGGTCAGTTGAACAGTTGCGGCGCTTGCGGCAATTTGCGGCAGGAGCGCAATGGCGATTTCCAACGCCTTTCCCTGCACCGGACGTTGCGCCAATTCGAACTTCAGTTCGACCGGTAATTGCGATTTGCCCTGGGTCGCCGCCTGTACCATGCCGGCGGTCAATTCCGCGGGTGTCAACCCTCGCTTTGCAGCAACCGGCGCACTGACTTGCGCGACGGCGCTCGAAGTGGCGGGCGAACCTGCGTCCCTGTGGCAGGCAGCCAGAGCCGCCAGCA
>DATCDX010000083.1:0-2000 GCA_036510475.1 Steroidobacteraceae bacterium | reverse complement strand
CGGGCCGGGTCTGTTTGCTCGCATGGCGGCGTCATCACGCGCTTGTGTATCGACATACACGTCACTCGTTCTTCCTTGCCCTGCAGGCAAACAGATCCCGGCGCAGGCCAGGTAGACACATCGGGCAGACCCTATGCTATCATTTCCAGCTCACAGCCCGCCGGTCGGTGGGCTTGCGCCATAGATGACGGCTCCGCTATCATCTCGCGCCTTTGTTCCACCGAAGCATGCTTTCTCGAATCATGCGTACCGCCTTACGGCGGCAGACAGGTATTCTGAAATGAAAACGTTTAGCGCCAATGCAGACAATGTCAAGCGCGACTGGTTCGTGGTTGACGCCACGAACAAGACGCTCGGTCGCCTGTCGACCGAAATCGCTCGTCGTCTGCGCGGCAAGCACAAGCCGGAATACACCCCGCATTGCGACACCGGCGATTATATCGTGGTGATCAACGCGCAGAAGGTGGCCGTCACGGGTGCCAAGCTGGACGACAAGAAGTACCACCGCTTCACCGGCTACGTCGGCAACCTGAAGACCACCAGCCTGAAGGACCTGCTGGCGACCTACCCGGAGCGCGTGATCGAGATCGCCGTCAAGGGCATGCTGCCGAAGAACCCGCTGGGCCGCGAGATGTACCGCAAGCTCAAGGTCTACGGCGGCGCCGAGCATCCGCATACCGCACAACAGCCGCAGGCGCTGGAGTTGTAATACGCAGTCCCAAGCGTGTGAAAGCGGCCATCCGTGGCCGCACTTTTCAATAAATCAGGCAACAGCATGACGATCCAGCAGAATTACGGCACCGGCCGCCGCAAGACCTCCGCCGCCCGCGTGTTCCTGCGCAAGGGCAAGGGCGAGATCGTGGTCAACGGCAAGTCGCTTGAGCACTTCTTCGGTCGCGAGACCTCGTGCATGATCGTGCGCCAGCCGCTCGAACTGACCGACAACACCAGCAAGTTCGACATCACGGTCACGGTCGCCGGCGGCGGCATCACCGGCCAGGCCGGCGCGATCCGCCTGGGTATCGCCCGTGCACTGATCGAGTACGACGAAAGCCTGAAGTCGCCGCTGCGCAAGGCCGGTTTCGTGACCCGCGACGCCCGCGAAGTCGAGCGCAAGAAGGTCGGCCTGCACAAGGCACGTCGCGCGACCCAGTTCTCGAAGCGCTAAAACCAGCTGCATAGCCCCGTCGCCAAGCGGTAAGGCACCTGACTCTGACTCAGGCATCGGTGGTTCGAATCCATCCGGGGCTGCCACATTCAGATCCCGACGCCCGCAGTCAGGCGTGGCGATACGTTCAAAAGCCCGCCTTCCGGCGGGCTTTTTCGTCTCCGACCATGGCCGGGGATTGCAGACGCCGCAATCAAGGTGCTCAGCGGCATGACGACGGTTTTTGGCGTGAGCAACCGGGCTGCTGCCGATCCGCAGGTGGCATGAGTCTGCAAGATATTTCGCGCTGAATCATTGCCTTCCGCCTTCGGTTCTGCACTGCATCAGAGTAAAGTTTCCGCCTTTGACCTCTCGAGTGGATCCATGACGCCTGCGAACGAGAACAAACCCGGTCATCCGGGCGTGCGGACCGAGGGCAGCACCGACGCGTTGCCGCTGGCGCCGGCGATGAGTGTGGCGCTGGACGCGGCGAGGATGCCGCGTCGCTCGACGCTGGTGGATCGCAGGGTGTTGCGGATCACCGCGGTATCGGTGGTGCTGGGCGCGGCTGCAGCGGTGATCGCGAAACTGCTGACCATGCTGATCGGACTGGTGACGAACCTGGCGTTCTACGGACGCTGGTCCACTGCGTTTTCCTCGCCGGCCGACGCGGTACCACACCTGGGCTGGTGGGTGATCGTGATCCCCGCGCTCGGCGGCTTGATCGTGGGCGTGATGGCGCGCTGGGGTTCGCGCGCGATCCGTGGCCACGGCATTCCCGAGGCGATGGAGCAAGTGCTGCTGAACGAGTCGAAGATTCCGCCGCGCATCACGTTCCTGAAGCCGATTTCCT
>DATCDX010000082.1:0-6178 GCA_036510475.1 Steroidobacteraceae bacterium | reverse complement strand
GCCAGCATGACCGCCGCCGCCGCTGCCACCGGCCGCGCCGGCGCTACCGCTGCCGCCGGGGGATCGCGGGGAATGTGATGGGGCCGAGTGCGACGTTCTGCCGGAACTTGGAGGACCGCGGCGGGGTCCGCTGCTGGATCGCCCGCTGCCGGAATGCCCTGGGCCACCGGAGCGTCCTGGGCCGGAGCGGCGGCCGCCGCTGCCACCGCCACCGCTCCCACCGCGAGATTGACCCGAGCGCGGCGCCCGCTCGCGCCACACCGCGGGCGGCGGTGCGATCACATCCGCCAAATCGGTGGCCTCGATCGAGGCGCGGGGAATTTGGTTGCCGATGTAGCGTTCGATGTCCGGCAGGGAGATGGCGTATTCCTCGCAGCCGAAGCTGATGGCGTCGCCCTCGGCGCCGGCACGTGCGGTGCGGCCGATGCGGTGCACGTAGTCTTCCGCGTCGTTCGGCAGGTCGTAATTAAATACATGGCTCACGTCGGGAATGTGCAACCCGCGCGAGGCCACGTCAGTGGCGATCAACACCGCAACCTCGCCGTTGTGGAAGTCGCGCATCATTTTCAGGCGCTTGGTTTGCGGCACGTCGCCGGAAATGGCCTGGGCGACGAAGCCGTTCGCGGTCAGCGTACGCTCCAGCACCTCGGCAACGCGCTTGGTGTTCACGAACACCATGGTGCGGCGCGCGTCGATTCGCCGCAGCAATCCCATCAACAGCGGGATCTTCTCCTCGGTGGCGGGGAAGTACAGCACTTGACGCACACGATCGACCGTCATCTTGTCCGGCTCGATGCGAATCAACTCGGGGTTGTTCATGTGCTCGTAGGCGAGTTCGAGCACGCGATGCGACAGAGTCGCTGAGAACATCATGTTCAAACGCAGTGTGGGATGCGGCAAGCGGCGCAAAATAAAGCGGATATCCTTGATGAAACCCAGATCGAACATGCGATCGGCTTCATCCATGACGGCCACTTGAATATGGCGCAGATCGAACACCTGCTGCTTGAAGTAATCGATGATGCGGCCGGGCGTGCCGATCAATACGTCGACGCCTTCCTCGAGGATGCGCCGCTGTTTGTCGTAGTCGACACCGCCGAACACGATCGCGAGCTTCAAGTGGGTGTGCTTGCCGATGCTTTCCGCGTCGGAGTGAATCTGCACGGCGAGTTCGCGGGTCGGCGCGATGACGATGGCGCGCGGTGCATTCACCGGCCGGTCGGGCGCGCCCGGATCGGTCAACAGCCGGTTGAACAGGGCGATGAGGAACGCCGCCGTCTTGCCGGTTCCGGTTTGCGCCTGGCCCGCCACGTCGTGGCCGGCGAGAGCCATCGGCAAGGTTTGTGCCTGAATCGGCGTGCACCGGGTGAAACCTAGTTCGGCGACACCTCGCTTCACGGACTCGGGGATGTTGAGGGAATCAAAAGTAAGCTGACTGAGATGGGAGTCTGACATTTTCGCTTTAGTGTTGCAGAAACTTGCAAAATGATGGGGACCGGTTAACAATACGGCCATTCCGGAGCTGGTCTATCCGCTCCCATCAACCGTATCATCGGTACCCTTTTAAGGTAATCAAGACCGCTAAACCCGTTGTATTGTGCCCGAACGGCCGCGCATCGTCACTTCGCGCTAATTGAGTGGCGCTTTTCTCCCATAATCAAACCCGCCTAATCTACAAATGAACCTCCAAAAGGAGTTGACCCTTCAGTGAGTAACCCCAGTATCGTTCACACTAGCGACGCCACGTTCGACAAGGACGTGCTCAAGTCCGACAAGCCCGTATTGCTCGATTTCTGGGCGGAATGGTGCGGACCCTGCAAAATGATCGCGCCCATCCTCGATGAGATTGCCGACCAGTACAAAGACAAGATACGGATCGCCAAGCTCAATATCGATGACAATCCCGCGACGCCCCCCAAATTCAACATTCGCGGCATCCCGACGCTGATCCTGTTCAAGAACGGCACCGTGGAGGCCCAGAAAGTGGGAGCGGTCACCAAATCACAGCTCGCCGCATTTCTGGACAGCAACCTGTGAGGGGCTATTTAGGCAATCAGTCCCGCGGCAGCGGTCAGGGCGGTCAGGGTGGCCAACAGGGTGGCGGTGGTCAGGGCGGCGGCGGAGGCGGACGTTCCAATCGTTCCAATCGCGGTCCCCGCAATGACAACCGCAACGGCAATACCAATGGCGGCCGGCCACCACAGGAAGACTATGGCGATCTGCCGGAAGGCGGAGATGACCTAGAGATCATTGCGGCGAGCGACCTTGCGCGCAGCCGCAGCTCGATGAATCTGACGGAGCTCAAGAAGCGTCCGATCAGCGATCTGGTCAAGCTGGCCGAGACCATGGGCCTGGAGAACATGGGCCGGTCGCGCAAGCAGGACATCATTTTCGGCGTGCTCAAGGCGCATGCCCGCAAGGGCGAGGACATCTACGGCGACGGCGTCCTGGAGATCCTGCAGGATGGCTTCGGCTTCCTGCGCTCTTCGGACTCCAGTTACCTGGCGGGCCCCGACGACATCTATGTGTCGCCCAGCCAGATTCGCCGCTTCAATTTGCGTACCGGCGATTCCATCTCCGGGCTGATCCGTCCGCCGAAGGACGGCGAGCGCTATTTCGCGCTGCTCAAGGTCGGCGAAATCAACTACGATTCGCCGGAAAGCTCGCGCGGCAAGGTTCTGTTCGAGAATCTCACCCCGCTGCATCCGACCGAACGGCTGAAGCTGGAACGCGGCAACGGTTCGACCGAAGACCTGACGGCTCGCGCCATCGATTTGGTCGCGCCCATCGGCAAGGGCCAGCGCGGACTGATCGTCTCGCCGCCGAAGGCGGGCAAGACGATGTTGCTGCAGAACATCGCCACCGCGATCACGGCGAATCACCCTGAGGTGTACCTCATCGTGCTGCTCATCGACGAGCGGCCCGAGGAAGTGACCGAGATGGCGCGCACCGTCAAGGGCGAAGTCGTTTCGTCCACGTTCGATGAGCCGGCGAGCCGTCACGTGCAGGTAGCCGAGATGGTGATCGAAAAGGCCAAGCGCCTGGTCGAACACAAGAAAGATGTGGTCATCCTGCTCGATTCCATCACCCGCCTGGCGCGCGCCTACAACACCGTGGTGCCGAGTTCCGGCAAGGTGCTCACCGGCGGCGTGGACGCCAATGCACTGCAGCGGCCGAAGCGATTCTTCGGCGCGGCGCGCAACATCGAAGAGGGCGGCAGCCTGACGATTCTCGCCACCGCATTGGTCGATACCGGTTCGAAGATGGACGATGTGATTTTCGAGGAGTTCAAGGGCACCGGCAATTCGGAAATCCATTTGGATCGCCGCATCGCCGAAAAGCGCACCTTCCCGTCGATCAACATCAACCGTTCGGGCACGCGTAAAGAGGAACTCATCACGGATCCCGCGGAATTGTCCAAGATGTGGATTCTGCGCAAGCTCCTGCATCCCATGGACGAGTTGGCCGCGATCGAGTTCCTGCTCGACAAGATGAAAGATACCAAGACCAATTCGGATTTCTTCGACGCGATGAAACGCTAGGCGCCAAACGCCCTTAGGAGCCGGTCATGGAATGGTGGGCGTGGATCGCTGTCGGCGCCATCCTATTGGGTTCGGAGTTGGCGTTCGTCGATGCACAGTTCTACCTGGTGTTCGTCGGCGCCAGCGCCTTCGTGGTAGGGGTGCTCGATCTGGCGGCTTTCGGGCTGGCGGAGTGGCTGCAGTGGCTGATTTTCGCGCTGCTGGCCGCGACCTCGGTGTTCACCTTCCGGCGGCGGATCTATGAACGCATGCGCCGCGGTCTGCCGGCGATGAAGGGCGGTCCCGCGGGTGAAATGGTGACACTGCCGGCGGCGCTGCGCGCCGGGGAGAGCTCCCGGATCGAATACCGCGGCGGCTCCTGGAGCGTGATCAACGGCGGCAAGACCGCGATTGCCGCGGGCGCGCAGGCGCGCATCGAGCGTGTCGACGGCCTGACACTGGTCGTGCGTGGCGAGACCTGAATTTTTAGTTACTGAGGTTTTCTGGTGTTTTTGCCCGCCTGAGCGGGCAACTGTAGGGAGGGGCCGACGGCCTCGTTAAATTCCTAGATAGGAGAATTTCTTGGGTATTTCCATCAGCTACGCGTTCATCGTGATCGCCGTGATCGTCGTGATCGTGATTGCGAAAACCGCCATCGTGGTGCCGCAGCAGAGCGCCTACGTCATCGAGCACCTGGGAAAGTACAGCCGCACATTGCAGGCGGGCTTTCACATCCTGACGCCGTTCTTCGAGAAAGTGGCCTACCGGCACAGCCTCAAGGAAATCGCGACCGACATCGCCGAGCAGATCTGCATCACCCGCGACAATGTGCAGGTGGGGGTCGACGCGGTGCTCTACATGCAGGTGATGGACCCACATCTTGCCTCCTACGGCATCAGCAATTTCGGCTTTGCCATCTCGCAGCTCGCGCAAACCACTCTGCGCAGCGAAATCGGCAAGATCGAACTCGACCGCACCTTCGAAGCGCGCGGCACGATCAACACCAATGTCGTCAGCGAATTGGACAAAGCGTCGGCGCCCTGGGGCGTCAAGGTGCTGCGCTACGAAATCAAGAACATCACACCGCCGAAAGACGTGCTGCAGGCCATGGAGAAGCAGATGCGCGCGGAGCGCGAGAAGCGCGCCGTGGTGCTCACCTCCGAGGGCGAGCGCGACGCCAAGATCAACTCCGCCGAGGGCGATAAACAGCGCGTGATCAAGCAGTCCGAAGCCACCAAACAGCTGCAGATCAACGAGGCCGAGGGACAGGCACAGGCGATCCTGGCGGTCGCGACCGCGACGGCGGAGGGCCTGCGGCAAGTCGGTAGCGCGCTCTCCGACCGTGGCGGCATCGAAGCCATGCAGCTGCGCATCGGCGAAGAATACGTGAAGCAATTCGGCAAACTGGCGCAGTCCGGCACGACGCTGGTGGTGCCTGCGAATCTGACCGATCTCGCGGCCATCGTCACCATGGCCACCAGCATTGTCAGGAAGCCGCCGGCGATCCCGCAGGCTTGAGTCTGCCAGTGAATCGAGGAACGCTCCGCATCGGGTTCGGAGAATTCGTCGCGCTCGCCGCAGCGCTGATGTCGATTCAGGCGATCGCCATCGACTCGATGTTGCCGGCGCTGCCGACCATAGCGCGGGTGTTGCATGTCAGCGACGAAAACCGCAGCCAATGGGTGGTCACGGCCTACGTGATCGGCATGGGATTGGGTCAGCTGTTCTGGGGCCTGATCTCGGATCGTTTCGGCCGGCGGCCGGTATTGCTGGGCGGCCTCGCGCTGTACATCGTGGCAGCCGTGTTTTGCGGATTGTCCGATAGCTTTACGGCGTTTCTCGCCTGGCGCGTTGCTCACGGAGTCGCCGCCGCCAGCGTGGTGGTGACGCGCTCGGTGATTCGCGATTTGTTTTCCGGGCGGCCCATGGCCCGCGTCATGTCGCTGACGTTCATGGTGTTCCTCATGGTGCCGATCGTGGCGCCGAGCGTGGGGCAGCTGATCCTGTCAGTGGCGCCGTGGCGCTCTATTTTTATTTTATTCGGCGTGTTTGCATCGCTGGTATGGCTGTGGACGTTCCTGCGCTTGCCGGAGACCATGCACCCTGAGTACCGGTTGACGCTGACCCGTTCCCACGTCATCAATGCGACGCGGCTGGTGCTCGGCAATCGGGAGTCGTTGTTCTACACCCTCGCCATGGGCGTCATGTTCGGCTCGATACTGTCTTATGTCGGCATGATGCCGCAGATCTTCGCCGATTTCTTTCACCGCGCCAGTCTCATGCCGTCGATATTCGCGCTGTGCGCGGCGTCCATGGGCGTCGCCGCCTATCTGAACTCGCGGATCGTGGAGCGCTACGGCATGCGCCGCATTTCGCACACCGTGCTGTTGATATACATCGGCGTGACGTTGCTGCACCTGCTGGCGGCGGCGATGACTCGCGAGCCGTTGTGGGCATTCGTGCTGCTGCAGTCGGCCACGATGGCCTGTTTCAGCCTGACGATGTCGAACTTCGGAGCGATGGCGATGGAGCCGGTGGGTTCGGTGGCCGGGATCGGGGCCTCGCTGCAAGGATTCATCTCGACCTCCGGCGGCGCCCTAGTCGGCGCCTTGATCGGGCGGCAGTTCAACGGTACGACCACGCCGCTCGCCGCCGGC
>DATCDX010000081.1:0-3517 GCA_036510475.1 Steroidobacteraceae bacterium | reverse complement strand
AGCTATCAACCTACTTCTTAGAACCCGAAATGCCATGGAAACCCGCCACCGCATGCGACAACGCGCTGAAGTGGGTCCCTTGACATCGTCCGGGCCACGCTGCGCCGCCGTATATAAGAATTAAGGGCGCCCAACATGCTTGCTTGGCAGGTTCCGTATCTGGGTTGGACCCGGCCGCCGGAGGCGCGCAACTGCGCGTTGACCCGCTACCGGGGATCGTTTCGCCCAGGCGCAGTACCGTACCCTGTATGAACATCAGCGGTGAGCGATGGCGCCCTCTAAGGCGGTACTCTCGACTGCTGACGATTTGGTTCTGCATCGCGCGGCGAGAAGGCGTACAAAGCGGGACATACCTATGATCTTGTACATCGCACGTTGCATCTGTGCGATACGCTTACACTTGAGGATTTTAGGTGCGAGACCTTGCGGGCAATCACCCGCCTTAGAATTCCATGGCGATTTCGCGCAGCAAGCCTGTGACATAACCGCTGAACGAACGCGACACTTCGATGTGAAACGCGTCCTCTCGGACCCGCCACAGCACGATCTCGGCCTTCGCCAATAGGGTTCGCGTGCACATGTTCACGGGAAACTCACTGACATCCAAATCTAGCGGGCAGGCGCCGTTCAAAATAGTTGCGGCTTGTGGGCCGCTCACCTCGAGTGCAAATTGCCGGTGGCTGATATTGACCAACGCATGCGGCATATCGTTCAAGGCGGCCTCGATCGCCGCGGCGACATCGAGATCCGACTCGTCGGCGCCGCCTAACAGCAGGTATTCGTCCGGGCCCAACCACAGCGTCGCGCGTGAACCTTGCACCACCGAGCGGCACGGCTCTTCCGCAAAGCCGGCTCCCCACGTCGTGGCCGCCACCGCGCGCATGCCGGCGTCGCCGTGCAGAATGAAGCGCATCGCAGGCGGCAACGCCCGCATCCATTTCGCCGCCGGCACCGCTGCCGCCGCCGGCAACGCCGGTAAGCTACGTGTCGCAACGTCAGGCATTGATGCGCGCTCCGCTGGGATCATAGAAAACCGGCGAGGTGACTTCGACCTCAACATCGCCCGCCGGCATGGGCACGTACAGCGTTTGCCCGAGCCGCGCTCGTCCGCCCGCGACCACGGCCAATGCGATGGAATGGCGCAGCGCGCTGCTGGCGTACGAGGAGGTGACATGACCGATCAGTTTCATGGGTGGCTTCTGGCCTGCGATCGCAGCCACTTGCGCTCCTTCCTCGAGCACCACGCTCGGATCCTTGGTGCGCAAGCCCACCAACTGTTTGCGCTCAGGGGATTTCATGGACGCGCGCTCCAAGGAACGCTTGCCGACGAAATCCGGCTTGGCCTTGCCGATAGCCCAACTCAACCCGGCATCGTCAGGCGTCAGCGTCCCGTCCGTGTCCTGACCGACGATGATGTAGCCTTTTTCCGCCCGCAGCACGTGCATGGCTTCGGTGCCGTACTCGGTGATGCCGTGCGCCTGGCCCGCGGCATGCACGGCCTCCCACACGCCCAGTCCGAAATCCGCCGGCACATTGATCTCGAAACCCAATTCACCGGAGAAACTCACGCGAAACAGCAGCATGGGCACGCCGCAAATTCGCCCACGGGCCACACTCATATGCGGCCACGCGGCACTGATATCGAGCCCCTCGACCAGAGTCTGCAACACTTGCCGCGAGTTCGGACCTTGCACGGCAATGACCGCCCACTGCTCGGTGGTCGAGGTCAGCCACACCTTGAGTTCCGGCCACTCGGTCTGTCGATAATCCTCCATCAATGCGAGCACACGCGGCGCACCGCCGGTGGTGGTGGTCACATGGAAACGATCCACACCCGTGCGCGCCACCACGCCATCGTCATAGATGAAGCCGTCATCGCGAAGCAGTATTCCGTAGCGCGAGCGTCCCACCCCTAAATTTGACCAATTGTTGATATACAACCGGTTCATGAACTCCGCTGCGTCCGGTCCCACCACTTCGATCTTGCCCAGCGTGGAGCCATCGAACATGCCGCAGGCGCCGCGCACCGCGCGGCATTCCCGCGCCACCGCGGCATGCATGTCTTCGCCGCCGCGCGGAAAATAACGCGCGCGTTTCCACAGGCCCACGTTCTCGAATACCGCGCCCTTCGCCTGTGCCCATGAGTGGGTCGATGTGGTGCGCACCGGATCGAACAAATCGCCGCGCGAGATGCCGGCCAAGCTACCGAAGGTCACGGGCGTGTAGGGCATGCGAAACGTGGTCAGCCCCACTTGCGGAATGGCGACATTGAGACTCTTGGCGACGATGGCCATGGCATTGAGATTCGAGGTCTTGCCCTGATCGGTGGCCATGCCGGTGGTGGTGTAGCGCTTGACGTGTTCGATGGATTGAAACCCTTCGCGGGTGGCGAGGGCCAGGTCGCGCGTGGTCACATCGTGCTGCCAATCGACGAAGGATTTGTCGCTGCTCGGCGGGTTCGCCTGCGGCAACGCGCCTAAGTAAGCGTGGCTGTCGAGCGTCAATGCCTGCACGTTGAAACGGCGCTGCGTATGGCTCGGCTCCGGGGCCGACGCGGCGCCGCACATCGCGCCATCCGCCAACACTTCGGCAAGATCGTATAGACCGCGGCAGGCGCCGGCCGAACGCTCGCACTCGGCCGATGTGCCCGGAATGAACGCCTGGTGTTCGGCGCTCCACTTAAGCTTGCCGCGCGATTGAGAAAACAAATGCACACTGGGTGTGACGCCACCGGACATCAGCACGCTGTCGCAGGTGATGCGCTGTCCGGCGCGTACCTCGCCGCCCTGTACCACGCCGAGCGTGACGGCGCTGACGCGCAAATCGCCTTCGGTGCCGAGCACGGTCGATCCCGGCAGTACGTTGATGCCCGCCCGGCGTGCGGCGTCGGGGAGGGCGCCCGTAACCTCCGCGCGCAGGTCCGCGATGGCGGCGATTTCGGTGCCGGCATTCTTCAGATCGAGAGCCGCTTGATAGGCGTCATCGCCGCTGGTCACGATGAGCGCGCGCTGGCCGACGCGCACGCCGTAGCGATTCAGGTAGGTGTGCGCGGCGCCCGCGAGCAGAATGCCCGGCCGGTCATTGCCGGGGAATACCAGCGGCCGTTCGATCGCGCCGGTGGCGAGCACCACCGCTCGCGCGCGCACCTGCCACAGCCGCTCGCGCGGCTCGTGCTTCGGCGGGCTCGCGACATGGTCATTCAGCCGTTGACTCAAGGCGATGAGATTGTGCGGGAAGTAGCCAAAGCCGGTGGTGCGGTTGAGCAGTGTCACGCGGCGGTTAGCCGCCAAGGATGCAATGCCTTGTAGGGCCCACGCCGACGCGGACTTTCCGTCGATCAGTGCACTAGTTTCCGTCAATAAGCTGCCGCCGAACTCGGCGCTTTCATCGCACAAGATGACTCGCGCGCCCGCCTCAGCGGCGGACAGCGCCGCCGCGATGCCGGCGGGACCTGCGCCGATGACCAGCACATCGCAATGCGCATAGCGTTGCGCATAGCGGTCCGGATCGGCATGCG
>DATCDX010000080.1:0-6679 GCA_036510475.1 Steroidobacteraceae bacterium | reverse complement strand
GCGTGCTCGGACCCGGCGATGCCTACTATTTCAAGAGTTCCCTGCCGCATCGCTTTCGCAATACCGGGCGTGAAGAGTGCGAGATCGTCAGCGCCAGTTCGCCGCCGACTTTTTAGGCGCTGGCGCGCCGGATTTACGGGGTCGAAGCGGCCCGTCCGTTAGGGGACACATTCAGAGGTTGATGGCGCCTGGGTTCCGAGCCAATCGATCAGGTAGCATAGAAGCCTATGAGCAAGATTACCGTGGCGGCCACGCAAATGGCCTGTAGTTGGGATCGCGACGCGAATATCGCGCGCGGCGAAAAACTGATCCGTGAGGCCGCGGGCCGCGGTGCGCAGGTGATTCTGCTGCAAGAGTTGTTCGAGACGCCGTACTTCTGCAAGGATCACTCGCCGCGGCATTTGGAACTGGCGAAACCGCTGGACGCTCATCCCGCGGTCGAGCATTTTCGCGCCGTGGCGCGCGAACTCTCGGTGGTGCTGCCAATCAGCGTGTTCGAGCGCTCCAACAATGCATTTTATAACTCCGTGGTCATCGTCGACGCCGACGGCGCGATCGCCGGCAGCTATCGAAAATCGCATATTCCCGAAGGCCCCGGCTATCACGAGAAATTCTACTTCTCGCCCGGCGACACGGGCTTCAAGGTATTCGATACCCGGTATGCAAAACTCGGCGTCGCGATCTGTTGGGATCAGTGGTTTCCGGAGGCGGCGCGCTCCATGGCGTTGCTGGGGGCCGAGATTCTGTTCTACCCCACCGCGATCGGGTCCGAGCCGCAGGATCCGAGCCTCGACTCGAGCGGGCATTGGCAGCGCACCATGCAGGGCCATGCCGCTGCCAACGTCATGCCCGTGGTCGCGTCGAATCGCATCGGCACGGAACAAGGCGAGAAATACACCATGACGTTCTATGGCTCGTCGTTCATTGCGTCCCACACCGGCGAGAAAATCGCTGAAGCGGATCGCGTGAGTGAAACGGTGCTGACCGCCGCCTTCGATTTGGATGAGGTGCGCCGCTACCGGCAGTCCTGGGGGGTGTTCCGCGATCGGCGGCCCGACCTGTACTACCCCCTGTTATCGCTCGATGGACGCGGCTGACCTCCCGAACGATCTCGTGTTCGTCGATCTGGAGACGACCGGCGGCAACGCGACTGTCGATCGGATTACCGAAGTCGGCATCGTCCGCGTGCAGAACGGTGAGTTCGTCGAGGAATGGAGTTCGCTGGTCAACCCCGAGCGCCCGATTCCTCCGTACATCGAGGCGTTCACCGGCATCACCAACGACATGGTCGCGGCGGCACCCCGTTTCACCGAGATCGCGGCATTGGTGCTCGGCAAGCTGCAGGGAGCGGTATTCGTGGCGCATAACGCGCGCTTCGACTATTCGTTCTTGCGCAGCGAATTTCGCAGGGTCGATACGCGGTTCGCCGCGAAAGTACTCTGCACCGTGAAGCTGTCGCGGCGGTTGTTCCCAAACTTTGTGCGCCACAATTTGGATGCGGTGATGGAACGTCATGGGCTGGCGTGCAGCTCGCGGCACCGTGCGCTGGGCGATGCCCGGGTGCTCCACGATTTCTGGTTCAAGCTGCTGCGCGAGGTCCCGCAGGCGGTACTGGCGACCGCGGCACAAACCGTGCTCGGGGCACAACAATTGCCGGCGCATCTGCCGCCTGATTTGGCCGACGATCTGCCCGAGGGGCCGGGGGTGTACCGACTTTTCGGCGAAGCAGACGCGTTGCTATACGTGGGCAGGAGCCATTCGCTGCGGACCGGCGTGCTGGCGAAGCTGACCGCAGGGGATACGGAATCCGGGACGCGCAGACTGGCTCGCCTTGTGCGGCGCGTGGACTGGGAGCAGACCGCCGGTGAACTCGGCGCGATGCTGCTTGAAGCCGAGTGGATCAAGACTCTTATGCCGCTGCGTAATCGCCGCCCGAAGAGTAAGCAGGGCTCCTTTACTCTGCGCCCCGTCGACGAGCACGCGAGCCCAGTCGCCATCGACGCCATCGACCTTAAGGATCTCGCGCAATGTTTCGGCGTGTTTCATTCCGCAAAGGATGCCCGCAAGGCGCTGCTCGATATCGCGCGGGCCCGGCAGTTATGCCTCAAGGTCTTAGGCCTCGAGGATGGGTCGGGTTCGTGCGTGGCGTTCCAGTTGGGGCAGTGCAAGGGTGCCTGTGTCTGCAAGGAACCCCTCATGCTGCACCGGATGCGGCTGCAGTTGGCACTGTCATCGCTGAAACTGAAAACCTGGCCCTTCCCCGGACGGATTGCGTTGCGCGAGTTGGATTCCCGCGGTAGCGCATGGGATGGCATGCAAGGCGCGGATTTTCACGTCGTCGATCACTGGACTTATCTGGGCACGGCGCGGTCCGAGGAGGAACTTGCCGCGCTGCGGGACAAAAACACGAGCGTTGCCTTCGACATCGATGTGTACAAAATTCTGCTGCGCTATTTTGCACGTCATCCCAAGCTCGATTGGCATGATTTGACCGCCAAGGCGGCCTCCAGCTGGGCGTGATTACGCATCGAGTTGCGAGTAAAGATCAAATTGGCGGCTGTCGCCGATGACACGCTCGAAATCAAGACCCAGTGTCGCGAGCACCGCTTCCGCGACCGGCTTTACCTGTTTCAGCACGTAGTGTTCGCGATCGAGTGGATGACGGATATTGTCGAGGGGCTCGGCACCGGCCGTCGTCATGACGTAGCTGATCGACCGACCCGGCGGTTGGGTGGATTTGCGCGCCGCGACCACGTGCGGCGGTGTCGTCGCGGTGTATTCGACGGCATCTTTGCGCAGGTTTTTGCGATACACGAGCGCCGCGTCGCAGTCGCCGTTTCTCACCTTCTTCACTATATCCGCGAGATACGCATCGACGGGTTGTCCAGTGAATAGACGCTGGTACAGTTCGCGCTGCACCTGTTTTGCAAGCGCCGTCCAATCGCGGCGTACGACTTCCATACCGACGAACTCGATCCGATCGCTTCCAGCATCCCCAGCGTCCCCGGCACCCGCGGCGGCCCCAGCAGCCCCGGCATCCCCAGCACCCGCTGCATCCTCGCGACGCTCGGCGCCCCCAGGGCCGGCGAGCAAGCCGGCGTAGCGCTTGCTCTCGCCGCGCGTGCTGTGCCGGCCGCGCGGTAGAAACAGCTGCAGATACAGTTTTTCGAACTTAAGTTCCAAGCGGCTCTCCACACGCCAGCGCTCGCCGATATATCGGCCAAGTTCCCTGTTCAGGGTCGCGGCGAGATCGCGGCCTCGCTCGCTTGCCTGGACGGGGTCTGCGGCGCGCGATTCGACGAACAAGCTATCGGTGTCCCCGTACAGCACTTGGTAGCCGGCGGCTTCGAACCAAGCCTTCGACCATAGAAGAAGCTCGCGGCCCATGCCGGTAATGGCGTTGGCCAGCGCCGGATTGAAAAAGCGGCAAGACGGCGCGCCGAGGACGCCATAGAAGGAGTTCATCAGGATCTTGATCGCATGCGATGCCACGCTGTCGCCCGCGGCTTTGGCGGCCTCGCGGCGGGGAAATAGTTCATCGAGCATACGCGGCAGAATCGCCGCTCTGCGATCGAACGCGCCGGCCGCCGTGCGAATGACATCGGCCCCCGGTGGCGGCCGCGCCGTGTAAGACAGCGGATCCATGTTAAAGGTGCGGATGATGCTCGGATACAGGCTCTTGAAATCGAACACCCAGACGTTGCGGTGCAGACCGGGCGTCGACTCCAGTACGTGGCCTCCCTGCTGAGCCGCATGTACGCTCGAGCCGCCACGTACGTTCGCGACATTACGCACGCTTGGCGCGACGACGCTACGGCGCGCAAGTTCGGTCAAGTACAGAAAGTCGAAGGATGCAATGCTCGCGGCAACTCGATCCGGTGTCATGCCGGTGAGTTGGCTGCGCGCGTAGGCGAGTCGCACGAGGTTGAGCTTTTGCAGTATGCCGAAGGCAAGCCGTGCGTCGGTGCGGGCGTAGAGCGCGAAAGCAGGAAGATCGTGCTGGTAGTTGTGAAGAATTTCCGCGATCCGGTCACGCACGTCGCCCGCGACGGTCTTGCCTTCGCCGAGCACCTCGCGCGCCACGGCGTCGAGCGAATACTCATCCATGCGTACGAAGGCGCCGCGCAGCAGGTCAATGCCGTCCAGCACCAGCCGGCCCGGGATCGAGGCGTAGCCGCTGCCGAAATAGCCCTCAGCCTTGCGCAACCGCATTGCGCCCGGCTCGCGGCCCAGGGAAAAGGGATGGTTGAGCCGCGCCGCAACTCGCTGCAGCATCGTCAAATCGAAGTCGATGACATTCCAGCCCGTCAAGACATCGGGGTCGATCTCCCGTACCCGTTTGCAGAACGCATCCAGTGCCGCACGCTCATCCACGCAGCGAGTGGCGCGATCCGGCATGCCGCGACCGGCGCCGTCGACGATCAGCACTTCGTCGATGTCAGGGGCATACAAGGAAATAGCGAGCAGACGATCATCCTTGCCGCGGGTTTCAATGTCGAAGGACAGTACGCGCGGCTCGATATCGACGCGTATCGGCCGCAACACCGGGTTCGAATATACCCGAGCGGTGCCGGTACCCGATATCCACGAGCCGTCGATTTCGCAGCCGCCCTTGATGGCGCGATCGATCAGGTAGCGCGCGGCGAAACGCACGTCGGCCTCATAGGTAACTATGCCGGCCGCATGCAATCGATCGCGCAGTGCCGCGAGATCCTGCGGCGTCTCGACTTCCAGCCGGCAAACCGCGGCAGCTTCGAAATCGCGTTTATCGGTCGATTGCGGCGGGGGCGCGCGCAGCGCTTGCGCGGCGCCGGCATCGGCCGCCCGAATGTAGAAATAAGGGCATTGGCGGTCGTCGAGCACCAGGAATGTCTCGCCGCTGTCGAGCCGGCCGTGGATGTGCAGCACCGGCGTACGCCGCCCATCGAGTGCGACGCTGAGGCGATAGCTCGCTTGAAGGATGAAACCGCGCGCCGTGGTCATGCGCTCATTTTGCGTCATTGCCGCAACGACAGCGAGGAGAGCGCCGGCCGCGTACAATGACCCCTGTGAACTCGACCTCCGCGGGCTAATGCGCGATTCGGCCGATTTATTGAAACAATTCGAATAAACCGACACTGGGGGCTAATTCATATGCGGCATGGGCGGTCAGGCACATGGGTTGTCTTTCTGACGAGTGGGCGGGCTCCGGTTGCACGGCCCGTTGCACGGGCCGCGCGACTTGAGGCCGCCAGCAGCGCTAACCATGACCGATAACGTGCGCTACTGGATTGCGACGGCCCCGGTGGGCGCGGCCTCGGTGCTGGCCGAGGAACTCGCGCAGTTCGGCGCCGGCGAGATTCGCGAGCGCAGTCATGACGTGAAGTTCCAGGGCACGCTCGAGGTGGGCTATCGCGCCTGCCTGTGGTCGCGCACCGCGACCCGCGTGCTGCTACAACTGGGACAGATCGACGCCGGCAGTTCGCAGAGCCTGTATGAGGCGGTGAAGCGCATCGATTGGCGGGAACATTTGGCGCCGGGCGCGACGCTCGCCTGTGATTGCAGCGGCGGCAACGAATCCATCAGGCACACGATCTACGGTTCTCAGCTGCTCAAGGACGCGGTGTGCGACAACCTGCGCGACGCCACCGGCGAGCGTCCGAACGTCAAGCCGGAACGCCCGGACGTGCTGCTGCATTTGCATGTCGAAGGGCCGACGGCTCTGCTGTCAGTGGAATTTTCCGGCGAGAGCCTGCACCGGCGCGGCTATCGCAGGGAGGGCGGGCGCGCGCCACTCAAGGAGAACGTCGCGGCCGCCGTGCTGTTGCGCGCGGGCTGGCCGCGCATCTGCGAGGAAGGCGGTACGCTGCTCGATCCGATGTGCGGCTCCGGTACCTTTCTCACGGAAGGCGCGCTGATTGCGGCGGACGCGGCGCCGGCGCTCGAGCGTGATTATTTTGGCTTCACGGGATGGCGGGGACACGACCCCGCGCTTTGGCAGCGCCTGTGTTCGGAGGCCCGCGCCCGCCGCGCGCTCGTGCATCCCCGGCGGTGTATTCTGGGCTCCGACATCGATGCCGACGCCGTGCGCATGAGCCTTAGCAATGGCGAGGCGGCCGGCGTTGCCGACTGGCTGCATGTGGAAAAACGCGCGCTCGGCGAACTCGTCCGGCCGCAGGCGCAAATCGGTTTGGTGGTCGCCAATCCGCCCTATGGCGAACGCATCGGTGCGGAATCAGGGCTGCCGGCATTGTATTCGGAGCTCGGCAGTGTTTTGCGCGAGCGTTTTCAAGGCTGGCAGGCGGCGATTCTCACCGGTAATCCGCCGCTCGCCAGGAATCTCGGCATCTATGCGAAGCGCAGCCACCGGGTATTCAACGGTGCCATCGAGTGCCGGCTGCTGCGCTTCGATTTGAACGAGGCCAGTGAGCAGCGTCCGGCCGACGTGGTACGCGCCGATTGGTCGAGCCGGCCCGGCGCACAAATGTTCGCCAATCGATTGCGTAAGAACCTGCTGCGCTTCGGACCCTGGGCGATGCGCGAGCACATCGATTGCTTCCGTGTATACGATGCGGACATGCCGGAGTACGCGTTCGCCATCGACCTGTATCACAGCGGAGCGCGGAAGAGGTACGCGGCCGGGGCCGGCGCGGCGGACTTGCACGCGGCTGGGGCGGCCGACGCGCCGCACGTCCATGTG
>DATCDX010000079.1:0-3721 GCA_036510475.1 Steroidobacteraceae bacterium | reverse complement strand
AATCGATGCGGCCCGGCGCGATGGCCTCCAGCACGCGAAACTGCTCCGCTACTTTGAGTGCGGAATAATGCGGCAACATCACGCCGGCGCTGCCCACGCGTATGCGCCGGGTCGTCGCGGCGATGGCCGCGATCAGGATCTCCGGCGCCGTGCCGACGATGCTCGCGCTGTTATGATGTTCCGACAGCCAGAAGCGTTCGTAGCCCAAAACATCGCAGTGTTGCGCGAGCGTAATCGATTCGCGGATTGCAGCGTCCTGCGGGCTGCCTGCGGAGGCCGGGGACTGATCGAGGACGGACCATTTCATCGGGACACCTAGCGTAATGGTTCCCCCTGCGTAGCGCCACTGATCCCTCTCGCCCTGACAGCGGCGCATCACAAAGCCCTTGACCGTCTCACGAGTCCTGTGTGTACTCCCGGGGCGCAGCGAGCCTTCGGGAAATGGAGTTAATTGAATATCGTGATGTCATATAAAAACGTGCGTTGGCCGGAAATTGCGCTCGCGGTTGTGCTTGCGTCAATGACGCCTGCCGCGCAGGCCGCGGGCGTCAGCGCCTACCTGCCGCTGAACCTTGAGCCGGAAATGGAGCGGCAGGTCGAACGGGTGCTCATCCTCGCGGACGAGCCGATACTGAAAAGGCCGTTCGCCGTTGAATTGGTGAAGGACGCGCTGCCGCAGGCTTGTAAGATCGACAAACCGCTGTGCATGAAAGTACGGCGCTATTTGCAGCGCTACTCGCGCGACTACGGGGTGACGCACGCCAGCGCCACCGGCGCGATCACCCATGGAGCCGAGGGCGGCGTCATGCCGGACGAACACGGGCTCCCCGTGCGCAGTGCATGGGAAGTCTCCGCGCAGGGATATGTCCAACCCACCGATTACATTTTGCTGAGCGCCGGTGCCATCGCCTATGACGGCCGCACGGTGCCGACGGGATCGATGCTGAGTCTGGGGTTCAATTGGGCGCAGCTCGACATCGGCTATCGCGACCATTGGTTCTCGCCGGCAACCGACACGAGTTCGCTGATCGGCACGGAAGCGCCGACGATGCCGTCCGTGACGCTGTCGAACTACGAACCGCTCACGCGGCTCGGCTTTCAATACGAGTTTTTCCTGGCCCGCATGGATCGCACCGATCATATTCTGTACCAGGGTCAGTTGAGCAGCGGTAATCCACGCTTGTTCGGCGCGCAGTTGTCCATCGAGCCTTTCAGCGGATGGTCGCTCGGAGTCAATCGGATACTGCAGTATGGCGGCGGTGACGGCCTGCCAAGTTCCGCGCGATTTTTGCTGCGGGACTTTTTGAAGCCCAGCGGCCTGTCCCAGACTCAAGGCAATCAGCAGGCCTCTTATGTCAGCCGCTTCATCTTTCCCGGCAAGACTCCCTTCGCCGTGTATTTTCAGTACGCGGGCGAGGACAATTCGAACGGCGGCAGCTACCTGCTCGGCAACACGGCGACCACCGCCGGCATCGATATCCCGCGATTGGGGCGCTACTTCGATGCGACCTATGAAGTTTCGGAGTGGCAAAACCTCTGGTATGTCCACAGTATCTTCTTGGATGGCATGAGCAACGATGGCCTGGTGCTTGGGGCTTGGGGCGCCGACCAGCGTCAGTTCGGCGACGGCGTCGGAGCGCGCAGCCAAATGCTGCGAGTGGGCTGGGAGCCGCCCTTCGGCGGCTACCTCGAGGAACGGATCCGCACGCTGGTGAACCAAAATTACTATGGCGGCGGCTCGCGGACGTATATCCCGGGGATCGCCCCTGTTGCGTATCACCGCTACTACGATGTCACCGTGAGCTACTCGCGGCCGTGGAAGGGGCTCACCGTGGGCGGCGAGCTGGTCGGCGGCCGGGACATCTTCGGCCAATCGTTTTCGCGGTTGTCCGGCTTCGTGCGCTACGGCGGCGACGAACATACGCGCGATGACGGTTCTCTGGACGAAAGTTCCTACAGCGGCGGCCCTGATGAGCACGGCGCCGAAAGGTTCGTCGACGTCGGCATGAATATCAACCGGGTGCGCGCGGACGTGGAGCCGGGACTGCCGATCACCACGAGCAAAATAGGCTTCGATCCGCATTTTGGATTAGGCGCGCGCCGCGCGGTCTCCGCACACAATGATTTGGGCGTTCGAGTCGAAGTGGATGAGGTCGACGGCCACTCGCTGATCGGCGTGCGCGCCATCGACTACCGATATCGCTTTTCGAACCACTTCGCGCTCGGCGCATTCGCGGGCGCCGCCCGCTACAATCTCGCGACTCCCGCCTATTCGGTGTACTTCGGAGCGGGCGCGCAATGGCGCAACATCCTGCCGAAGTGGGACTTGAGTATCGATGTGCGCCATGCGCAGAACCTGGCGCGCGATCATAAGCTGGCGAGCGACCCGCAAGGAGTCAGGCCGGAGAGCTTCTACAAGATCGAAACGGGGCTTCTGTATCTGTCGCGGCGATTCTAGCCTGGATTATTTACGAACAATCAGCTTTTTAGTGCGCGGCGCGGACGCTTCAGTTTCTTGTCGACCTCCGTTTCAGCGGCCAGCCAGTCCTCGACTTCATGACCAGGCGTAAAGCCGCGCCGCTGCGCTCGAAAATAAGCCGCTTCCGCGATCAGTGCTTCGCGGCCCCTCGGCGCGGCACGAGGCTTCGCGAAACGCAAGGGATCGAGCGACGGTGTGCTTTTTCGTGACATGAGCATTAACCTTTGCGACCGAGAACCTGAGCATTAGTTCATTCCGCGGCACACAGGGCGCTGGTGTAGGAATTATCTTAGTGGATTCGGCCATTTATCTTATGGGCATCGCTTCTGCTCCATGAAATATTTGTTGCATGGAACATCGTTGGGGCGAGCGCGTGCAAGTTGATTTCCCTATCCGCGTGACCGCGCACCCCTTTGCGGTCAGGGACGGGCGCCTGACCGACTTGAGTGTCAGCGGCGCGTCGATCGAATCTGAGTTCGAACTGCGGTTGCTGTCCCGCGTTGAGGTGAGCATCATATTGCCGATGTGGCCGAAGCATGAAGCGCCGACGATTGCCGCCTACGTCTCGCGCAAGTTCAAAAAGGGAATCGGCGTTGAGTGGTGCGAATTCGCGCCGGATGCCGTCAGCCGGCTACTGCGCGTGGTCATCGCGCGACCGCATGCCTATGTACGGAGACCCGCCGCGACCGCGTCGTTGACGATTTCGCGGCTGTCGGCACCCCTGCTGCGGCACGGCAGTTCGTGAAGGGCGGCTGCCTGTGCGGGGCTGTTCGCTATGAGCTGCGTGGCGCCGTGCGCGATGTCATCGCCTGTCACTGTACTCAATGTCGGCGAACGAGCGGGCATTATGCCGCGATGACGAGTGTATCGTCGGCGAATATCACATTAACGTGTGCGAATGGCCTGGTCTGGTACAAATCGTCCGAGAGTGCCGAGCGGGGATTTTGCAACCGCTGTGGCAGCAATCTGTTTTGGAGGCAATTTGGCCACGACACGACCAGCATTACCGCCGGGACGCTGGATGCTCCTACACACCTGACGTTAATGGAGCACATATTCGTTGGCGACAAAGCGGACTACTACTCCATCAATGACGATCTGCCGAAGAAGCAGCATTGGGAGTAAGCAACGAGAAATCCCGCCCCCGCCCAGTATTGCGGATGGTCGTAGGAAGCGACGGCGGGCATCGTGCAAAATACGATACAACACCATCGCGAGAGTTTCCATGACGTGCAGCAACCG
>DATCDX010000078.1:0-2690 GCA_036510475.1 Steroidobacteraceae bacterium | reverse complement strand
GACCGGAGTGACATCGCCCAGCGCCACCAGCAGCACCACCTTGTCGCCGACCTTTGCGCCGAGTTCCTCCGCCAACGCGTTGCCCAATATCACGCGGTACTTGCCGGGCTCAAGATCGCTCAAGCGGCCGCTCAACAAGTGCGGCCCGAGATCGACCACCCCGCGCTCCGCAGCCGGTAAAACGCCGCGCAACAACACCCCCGACGACTTGTCGCCGTGAGTCATCATGCCCTGTTCTTCGATATACGGCGCCGCGCCCACCACCCCCGGGAAATGCTCCAGTTTCTTGAGATCCGGACGCCAATCGTGCATGCGCCCTTCGAGCCCGGAAATGGTCGCATCGGCCGTCACGCTCAAAATCCGCGTGCGCAGCACCTCCTCGAAGCCGTTCATGACCGACAGCACGATGATCAAGACGGCAACGCCCAACGCGAGCCCAGCGATGGCGATGCCGGCGATCAGCGACACCGAACCGCGTTGCGGCGATGCGCGCAGGTACCTAAGTCCGAGGAAGCCTTCGTACCAAAAGCCCATTATTCGCGCCCGTAGTCGATCATTCGCGCCGGTAGTCCATCAGTCGTACCGCAATGCTTCGGCGGGTTGGGTCCGCGCCGCCTGAAACGCCGGATAGATGGTGGCCACGAACGTGAGCACCAGCGCGGCCGCCGCGATTCGCACGACATCGCCCAAGTGCATTTCGCTCGGCAGCCCCGCTATATAGTAAATATCCGGGTCGTCCAAGATATGGAAGCCAAAATGCAGCTCCAGAAAAGGCACGATGACATCGACGTTGAGCGCCACCAGGACGCCCAAGGTCACGCCGATGGCGGTGCCGATCCACCCGATGAGCACGCCCTGCGTCATGAACACGCCGAGCACGCCGCGCGGGCTCAAGCCCAAGGTGCGCAGTATCGCGATATCGGTGCGTTTGTCGTTCACCACCATAACGAGCGTCGCCACGATGTTGAATACGGCGACCGCGACGATCAGCATCAAGATCAGCCCCATCATGGTCTTCTCGATGCGTATCGCCCGGAAATAGGCTTCGTTCTCCTGAGTCCAGTCGCGCAGCTGCAACGCGGGTGGCGCGAGCCGCCGCGCCGCAATTCGCGCCAGCGTCGGCGCCTTGAGCACATCATCGAACTTCAACCGTATCCCGGTGGGGCCGTGCATGCCGCGCAAGGCTTCCGCATCCTGAAGATTGATCAGCGCCAACACGCTGTCGTGTTCCTGCAAACCGACCTCGAAAATGCCCACCACATCGAATTCCTGCAAGCGCGGTGCGAGCACGCCACCGCCGGCGGCGTTGCCGGGAATCATGACGGTCACGCTGTCACCCACCCCCACTTGCAGCTGGTAGGCGAGCATTCGGCCCAGGATCATCCGGTTCAAGCCGGGCTTAAGATCGCTTAAACGTCCCTCGCGCATGTCATCACTGATGGTCGAGACTTGCGGGTCCAAGGTCGGATCGATGCCGCGTACGATGGCGCCGCTCATGGACGGTGGCCGGCTGAGCATCGCGTCGGTGTCGAGAAAGGGCGCTGCGCCCAGCAAACCCGGAGCCCCCTGCAACTGCCGAATCCGGGAACGCCAGTCCGTCATGGCCGCCCCGCCGGCGCTCAAGGTCGCGTGCGCCGACAGGCTCAGCAGCCGCGTGCGCAATTCGGTCTCGAAACCGTTCATGACCGAGAGCACCACGATCAGGGCCGCCACGCCCACAGCGACGCCGAGCAGCGACACCCAGGTGATAAAGGACACGAAAAAGCTGTGCTCGCGGGCCAGTGAATAACGCAGTCCCACGAACACCGGAAGAGGCTGAAACATGCGCGGCGATTAAACCACAGGCGCGAGCGGTTGGTGCAGCGCGAAGACCGCGCCCCGCTGGGCGATTTCAAGGATCCTGGTTAAACCTAGAATAATTCACAATACAATCAGAGTGTTAAATAGGTCAAGTATTGGACCTTGGCGGCGGTGCTATAGTTTCGGTGAAGAGACCATAAGGATGGGGGTAACATATGAGGTGCGCCATGAGGTATCGAAACCTGCTCGTTGCCGCAACGCTCGCGGGCGGTCTGGCTGCGGCGATCGGCTTGTGTGAATCGGTCAAGGCGGAAACCATCGCGGTCGATAACGGCATTGCCGTCAAGCAGTCGGATGTCGCCACGCCGACTCGCGGCATGAGCATGGCACAGGTGGCGACCAAGTTCGGCGCGCCGGCCAGCAAGATTCCCGCCGTGGGCAAGCCGCCGATATCGCGCTGGGAGTATTCGGGTTTTATCGTGTATTTCGAAGGCGATCACGTGATTCACAGCGTGGTTGCGAACTCTTAAAGAAAAATCGCGTAACATCCGCGTAACATCGTAAAGTCGATCATCCGTGCCCACCGCGACTCGTTCGCGGCGGGCGTTTTTTTGTTTTATGTTCTGTGAAGCCATGTCCTTAACTCAACCTGTTCTACCCCGTGACGATGCTCCCGTCGTTAAATGGGGGAAACTCTACGGCGCGGCCGCGGCACTCGCCATCGCCGAGGCGGCGGCGAAGTCCGCGGGTCCCCTCGTCATCATCGCGCAGAGCTCCCGCGACGCCGAGTCACTCAGCGATGAAATTCGATTTTTCGCCGGCCCCGATTTGGCCGTCCGCGTCTTTCCCGATCTAGAAACATTGCCCTACGATAGTTTCTCAGCCCATCC
>DATCDX010000077.1:0-2943 GCA_036510475.1 Steroidobacteraceae bacterium | reverse complement strand
CGGCGATGCTGCCGGCCAATGACAGCGACTGCGCACGCGAGGGCGTGTCGCGAATCCATTTCGTCTGCGGCGGCAGCGGCTGGTCGGTGAGCAACGCCAGCAGGCTGGCATTGGTCACTTCCACGGAGTCGAACGGGGTGCCGTGGCGCGAGCCGCGCACCACCACAATGTCGGCCCCCAGCCTTTGCGCCAGTGCCCGTTTTTCCTCCAGCGGCGTGAAATCGTGTTCCGCCACGATCAGCAAAATACGGCTCGTCAGCTGGTCGAGACGATCGATCACCGCCCAACGCGCCAACGCCAAGCCCATGCCTAGGTAGGAGCTGGCGGGCACCGCGCCTACCACGGCGGCGGTATGCTCGCGCATGGCGCGCTGCCAAGGTTCCGGAAACAGGCGCGCGGCGAGCAACCAAGCGGTACGCCGCATGCCGAGCAGGCGCACCAGCCATGCCGATACGTTTGCCTCGATCCATTTGTGCCAATCGTCCGGCCGATAGGTGGCAAGGCTATTGATGAGCCCCATGCGCGGCACGCATGCGGGACGCTGCGTCGCCATCTCAAGTGCGACCGCGCCCCCTAGGGAGAAGCCGATGATGTTCACGCGCGACACCTGGAGATGATCGAGGAGCGCCCACAGTGATCGGGCGAATCCCGCGATGGTGTACTCCCCGACGGGCGGGGGGCTGTGCCCGCTTCCCGGCAGATCCGGCACGATCACGCGAAATCTATTCTCGAGTGCCGCGAGCTGAAAGGCCCAATCCGCGCCGCTGGAGGCCAGGCCATGGATGAGCAGCAGCGGCTCACCTTGACCGCGCACCAGATAGTGCAACGATGTCTTATCTTCGCAAAACAACGGCATGATTGTTCTCCTCGCCAGTCACAGTAAATACTAGCGGCCCGCAGTGGCGCGCGGCATCGCCACGCGCCGCTTCGATCGCCCGCTATAGGCGGAATTGCTTGTAAGTATTCGCCGACGGCGCTCCCTTGGCCGCGTGGCGCTGCCATGACCGCGTAGCGCGCCTTGGCCGCGTGGCACGTCCATGACCGCGTGGCGTACGGGCTGGTCATTCCCTGATAGCATTATGCGTTTGGGAGCATCAATTCAGTGAGTTGGCGGGCATGGGCGACTTTCGCGGCGCTCGGTATCATTTGGGGACTACCGTATTTTTTCATCAAGGTGGCGGTACAGGAGATCTCGCCGCTGGTGGTGGCCTGGGGTAGACTGGCGTTGGGCGCTTTGATATTGCTACCCATTGCCTGGCGGCGCGGGGCGCTCGCGTCCTTTGGCCGGCATAAGGGGGCGATCTGCGTGTTTGCGCTGGCTGAGTTCGTGGTGCCGTTCACCGCGATCTCTTACGGCGAGCGGTGGATCAGTTCTTCGGTGGCCGGTATTCTGGTTGCCATGGTGCCGTTTTCCATCGCGTTGATCCAACGCTTCTTTGGCGTGCATGAACGGTTGGGCCGGTGGCGCATTCTGGGACTCGTGCTCGGCTTTGTCGGCGTCGCGGCCTTGCTAGGGTTCGGCACGATTTCAGGCCCCTTAGGATGGGCCGGAGTTGCCTGCATCCTGATCTCCACCGTCGGCTATGCGATTGGACCGCTCATCATTCAGCGGCATCTGGGCGGTCTCGATCCGTTCGGCCCGCTTGCTGCGAGCCTGGTAGTCGCGAGCGCGCTGCTGCTCGTGCCGGCCGCTCTCACCTTTCCGGTCAGCATGCCGTCGGCGCGGGCGCTCGCGTCGATCGCGATATTGGGCGTGGTGTGCACGGCGCTCGCAATGCTGTTGATGTTCTATCTCGTGAGTCACGCCGGCGCATCGCGCGCAACGGTCATCACCTACATCAATCCCGCGGTGGCGGCGCTGCTCGGCGTTACGCTGCTTCACGAACATTTAGGATGGGGCGGTGTCATCGCCTTCGTGCTCATTCTGCTCGGCTCTTGGCTTGCGACTCGAGGAGCCGCGGGACGTACCGGATCGACGACAGAGGCAATCGCCTAGCGCCCCCGCGTGCCTGCCATGACTTCATGCGAGATCTCGAATACGCCGCTGTGGATGGAGAACGCGGCCATGCCGGCGCCGGCGCCCTCCGATTGCCCGTTGCCGGCGCAGGTCGATGTGCTGGTGATCGGTGCCGGCTATACGGGCCTGTCGGCGGCACGTGAGACCGCGGCGGCGGGCCGGTCCACGCTCGTGCTCGATGCAGGCGCGGTGGGCACGGGATGCTCCAGCCGCAATGGCGGTCAAGTGGCCTACAGCATCAAACCGTCATTCGAGGCGTTAAAGGCGCGGCTCGGCAAGGATCGGGCGTTCCGGATATGCCGCGAGGGTCTGGACGCCGTGGCGTATCTACGTTCACTGGCGCAGCAGATCGACTGCGATTGGCGGGCGCAGGGTTGTTTCTTCGGCGCGCACACCGCGCGCCACTTTGCGAGAATGGCACGCGATGCGGAGAATCAACCCGCAGGGCTGGAACAGAAAATCAGCGTCGTCTCCCAGTCGGAACAGTCCAGTGAAATTTCCAGTGACTTCTATCACGGCGGCACCGTATATCACGATGACGCGTCCGTCGATCCCACGCGCCTGCTGCTGGCGCTGCTGCGCCGGGCGGTGGACGGCGGCGCCACGGTGGTGGATCACTGCCAGGTTATTACTATCCGGAAATCCGCCGATGGCTTCGAAGTGCTGACGCTTCGCGGCATCGTTCGCGCACGCCAGGTTTTGTTGGCGACCAACGGCTATTCGGGCCCGCTGTCGCCGTGGCATCGACGCCGGGTCATCCCGATCGGGAGCTATCAAATCGCCACGGAGCCGTTAGGGGCGGAACGAGTCCGCTCATTGATTCCGCACGGCCGAAACATCGTCGATTCGCGGCATGTGGTCGTGTACTTCAGGCCTTCGGCCGACGGCGAGCGCTTGATATTCGGCGGCCGCGCCGCATTGGCCGA
>DATCDX010000076.1:0-6488 GCA_036510475.1 Steroidobacteraceae bacterium | reverse complement strand
GCCAATTCGCCAATACGCCGCCGCCCTGGCCACCCAGGGCCGCGATGGTGAGCTTGAGCGGCCGCTCAGAGGGCATACCGCAACCGCCTTCGCTCACTTCGCTGCTGGAGAGCACCGATGATCGCACTGCGCACTTTGCCCATGAAGCGATCCCAGCCCGTGGGGTTGTACAGCAGCTCGGCGCGGTAGAACGACGGACAAAGCACGGCCGCGTGCGCGACCTCACCACACACCCCGCAACCAACGCAGCTGTTGTCGACATGCGCGACCGGATCGGTGCGCAAAGGATCAGGATTCTTCTTGATCGTCAAAGAAGGACACCCCGACAGGCGGATGCACGAGTGATCGCCGGTGCAGGTATCGGCATCCACGCCGAACCGCTCACGCACCACACGCTTGCCATCCTTGATCGCCTGCTTCATGAGAGGCTTCACGCGCCGCTGGCGATTCAGCTGACACTCACCTTCGGCGATAATGACCTTGGGGCCGCGAAAGTTCGTGCTCAGCGCCTGGCGCAGCACGCTCAGCGTTTGCTGCATGTTAAAGGTATGCGTGCGCTTGACCCATTTCACGCCGACGCCTTTCACGGCGTTTTCGATCGTATTGTTGCCGGCGCGATGATCGTTCGGCGAGCGCGACGAAGGAATGTCCTGACCGCCCGTCGCCGCGGAGTAGCCGTTGTCCACGATGACCGTTAAATCGTCGTGCCGGTTGAATACCGCGTTGCCGATGCCGCTGGTAAGACCGTTGTGCCAAAAGCCGCCGTCACCCATGACGGACACCGCGCGCTTGCCGCCCGCGGTGCCCAGCGCCGAAGCGCCGGCGGCCCCAAGGCCGTAGCCCATGATGCTGTTGCCCATGTTGAACGGCGCCAGCGTCGCGAACGAATGGCAGCCGATGTCGGCGCTGATATGCAGGGGTCCGATTTCCCGCTGCAACAGTTTCATGGCGGCAAAGAAGGGGCGCTCGGGGCAACCCGTGCATAGGCCGGATGGACGGGCCGGAATCAGAGCGGCCAGACGCGCGGCCGGCACCAACGGCATTTCGACGGTGTCACGGACCGGCGCGGCGCCCGCTGGCTTCGCGCGAAGCTGCGGCGCCCATTGCCCGATAAAGTCGCCGAGTCCCTTGCGCAACACATCGACCGAGTATTCGCCGGTCATCGGCAGCACGTCCTTGCCGAGCAGCCGCGCCGTGACGTCGTGCTTGCGCAAAATCTGGCTAGCCCCCTGCTCGATAAATTCGGGCTGCCCCTCCTCCACGATCAGCACGGCGCGTTTACCGGCACAGAACCTCACCCACTCCTCGGCAACCAGTGGGTAAGTGACATTGAGGCAGTACAGCGGAATCTTACTGGTGCCGAACGCATCCGCACAGCCAAGGAGATCGAGCGCACGCAGGGTGTTGTTGTACAAGCCACCCTGCAGCACGATGCCGATATCGTCGGCCTCAGCACCCGCGCCCGGCAGAAAATCGTTCATCGCGTGCTCGGTGACGAAGCGCAGCGCCGCCGGGAGGCGCTTTTCGATCTTCTCCTTCTCCTGCGCATACGTGGACGGCGGCAGGATGATGCGGCTGTAGTCACGCGAGGGTGCCGCCAACGCGTCCGCAGCGGCAAACGCCGGCCGCTTGTTTGCCTTGGCCGTGAAACGGCCGTAGACATGGCACGCCCGAATGCGCAGCATCAGCATCACCGGCGTGTTGGTAGCCTCCGAAAGTTCGAAGCCCTGTTCGACCGCGCGAACGATGTCGGGCAGATGCGGGCGCGGATCCAGCAGCCACATCTGTGATTTCATCGCAAAGGCGTGGCTGCGCTCCTGCATGATGCTGGCGCCTTCACCATAGTCCTCCCCGATGATAATGAGAGCACCGCCGCATACCCCCGCGGACGCGAGATTGGCCAGGGCATCGGACGCGACATTCGTGCCGACCGTGGACTTCCAAGTCACGGCGCCTCGAATCGGATAGTTGATCGAGGCCGCGAGCATCGCCGCGGCGGTGGCTTCCGAGGCGCTTGCCTCAAAGTGAACGCCCAGCTCATTGAGGATTTCCTCGCCATCGGCGAGCACGTCCATCAGATGAGAGATCGGCGCCCCCTGATAGCCGCCGACATAGGCCACTCCGGACTGCAGCAGTGCCTTGGTGACCGCAAGTATGCCTTCGCCGCGGAATTCCTCACCTTCACCGAGGCGCAGCGATTGGACTTCTTTCGCAAATGAACGCTCGGCCACGATTATCTCCTCATGCGCTAAAGCTCAAACGGGAACCAGAGCCAGAACGCGTAGCGGACTACCGGAACCGTTGACGATTTTCAACGGCGGCGCGATCACCACGGCGCCGGTCGGCGGCAGCTGATCGAGATTGATCAGACTGGCCAGTCCAAACTTATTCGAGCCGTGCATGATGGTGTGACAGGGGAACATGGGATCGAAGCCGTGCGCCTGCCCGGCGTCGGTGCCCACCGTTTCCACGCCCACGCCCAGGATGTCGCGCTCGCGCGCCAGGAACGGCACGCACTTCGGGTCAAAGCCGGGCGTATGCGCGCCATCCGCCCCCACATTCAGGAACTTCTTGCCCGTACCGTGCTTGGACCAGTCGGTCCGGATCAGCACCCATGCGTGCGCGGGAATTCGTCCATGTTTCCCTTCCCACTCCTCCACCACCGCCTGTGTCAGCAGGAAGTCGGAATTCTCCCGCGCTTGCTGCGCCACGTCGATGACGCACGCGGGACCGATGAAGCGGTCGACGGGAATATTATGTGTGCAGTTGTTTGGGTAGTCTTTGCCGGTTACCCAGTGCACCGGCGCATCGAAGTGCGTACCGGTGTGCTCGCCGCAGGCGATATTGTTCCAGTACCACCCCGGCCCTCGCTCGTCATAATGTGAGATCTCCCGTAAGGAGAACGGCGCGGACGGCGCGAACTGTGGCGGCAACTGTATGGTCACGGTCGACGACTCCAAAGGAACCGTCAGATCGACGACGCGGATGCCACCGCTGAGGATGCCGCCGACCAGTTGGGTCAGCGCTTCGGAGGAGACCTTGGATGGGGGTTGTGTAGCCATATATTCTGCTCGCTAAGCGAAGATAATAATTGACACTTCAAGTATTCGGCAATATAACATGCGCAGCAAGCCGACGGTATATTTTACGAGCTTGCGTTGTATTTTAAAGGGGGAATGGAGCCGCGATGAAGCGAATCGTCTGTATGGGCGGCGGCCCGGCGGGGCTTTATTCCGCCATCCTGCTGCGCAAGGCCGTTCCCGGCGCGCGGGTGGAGGTCTACGAACGCAATCGCGAAAACGATACGTTCGGTTGGGGCGTGGTGTTTTCCGATCAAACGATGGGGAACTTTCGCAACGCGGACTCCGCTTCGCATGGCGCGATACTCGCAAATTTTCACCATTGGGACGATATCGCCATTCATTTCGGCGGCCGCGAATTCTTGAGCGGCGGCCACGGTTTTTGCGGCATTGGGCGCAAGCAGCTGCTGCACATCCTACAAGAGCGTGCCCGCGAACTCGGCGTGCACCAGACTTTCCGGCATGAGATCGAAGACGAACGCGCCTTCGCGGACGCGGATCTGATCATCGCCTCGGATGGCGGCAACAGCGGCATCCGCAACCGGCACGCGGAAACATTTCTGCCCGACATCGACCGGCGCAAGTGCCGCTTCATCTGGCTTGGAACCACGCAAGCCTTCTCGGCCTTCACATTCGCGTTCGAACGCACCGCGCACGGCTGGTTTCAGATTCACGCCTATCAGTTCAGCAAGGATCTGTCGACCGTAATAGTCGAGACCCGCGAGGAGACCTGGAAGGCGCACGGACTCGATGGATACGACACCGCGCAGTCGATCGCTTTCTGCGAGCAGCTGTTCGGCCGCTACTTGGGCGGCCACCGCCTGCAGAGCAACGCCACGCATCTGCGCGGCTCGGCATGGCTCAATTTCAACCGCGTGATTTGCAAACGGTGGCATCACGGCAAGCTGGTTCTAATCGGGGACGCCGCGCACACCGCGCACTTCTCGATCGGCTCCGGCACGAAGCTCGCCATGGAAGACGCAATTTCGTTGACGCATCACGTGACGAGCGGCGCCGCTCTGGACGGCGCGCTCAACTCGTACCGCGAGGAACGGCACCTCGAAGTCATCAAGCTGCAAAGCGCCGCGCGTAACCGCATGGAGTGGTTCGAAAACGTCGCGCGCTATGCACGGCTGCCGCCTGAACAATTCGCCTACAGCCTGCTCACCGGCAGTCAACGCATCGGTCACGAGAATCTGAAACTGCGAGATCCGCAATTCGTGTCCGGCTACGAGCGCTGGCTGGCGACGCATAACGGCACCGAACATAGCCGGCCCCCGATGTTCCTGCCGTTCAAGCTTCGCGAACTTGAGCTCGCCAATCGAGTCGTGGTCTCGCCGATGGCGCAATACTGTGCCAAGGATGGAATGCCGGACGACTGGCATCTCGTGCATTACGGCCATCGAGCCATGGGCGGCGCGGGGCTTGTGTATACGGAAATGACCTGCGTCTCGGCTGAGGGGCGCATCACACCGGGATGCACGGGGCTGTGGAATGAAGCTCAGCGCGATGCCTGGCGCCGCATCGTTACATTCGTGCACGAGCGCACGCCTGCGAAAATCTGCCTGCAGCTCGGACACTCCGGGCGCAAGGGTTCGACCCAGCTCGGCTGGGAAAAGATGGACCATCCGCTGCCGGCGGGAAACTGGCCGATCATGTCGGCCTCCCCCGCGCCGTATTTCGACGGAATCAGCCAGACTCCGCGCGAGATGAGCCGCTCGGACATGACGAAAGTGCGCGCTGATTTCGTGAACGCGGCGCGCTTCGGGTTGCAGGCGGGTTTCGACATGCTGGAGCTGCACATGGCGCACGGCTACCTGCTGGCGTCGTTCCTGTCGCCGCTGACCAACGAGCGCCGGGATGAGTTCGGCGGCGACATCGAAGGCCGTCTGCGCTTTCCGCTCGAGGTGTTGGCGGCGGTACGCGCCGAGTGGCCGGCCGAAAAACCCCTGTCGGTGCGGATCTCGGCGACCGATTGGGCCGACGGCGGCCTCTGCGACGAGGACCTGCTCGCCATGGCGCGCGCGTTCAAGACGGCGGGAGTCGATCTCATCGACGTCTCGACCGGACAAACCGTGCCGTGGCAGAAGCCTTTGTACGGCCGCATGTGGCAAACGCCGTTCGCCGACAGAGTCCGCAATGAAGTCGGCATCGCGACACTGGCCGTCGGCAATATTTACGACCCGGATCACGTCAACTCCATCATTGCCGCCGGCCGCGCGGACCTGTGCGCGATTGCGCGTCCGCATCTGGCGAACCCCGCCTGGACGCTGCAGGCCGCCGCGCAACAGGGATACCAGGACCAGTGGTGGCCCAATCAGTATCTTTCGGGCAAGCAACAGCTCGAACGCAACATTGAGCGGGCCACGCAAATCGCCGCGTCCGCCGTGATCGCGGAAGAAACATCATGAACGACCACGCAGCCATTTTTGCGGAGCGGCACGCCGTTGTGACCGGTGCCAGCCGCGGCATCGGCAGTGCGATCGCGGCAGCGCTGGCTGCGCGCGGGGCGCGGATATCGCTCATCGGACGCGATGCGACCAGTCTGACCATGGTCTCGAACACGCTGGGCGGAACGGGTCGCGCGGTTCCGATCGCCGCCGATGTGACGGACTCCGGCTCCGTCACCGCCGCCTTCGCAACGGCGCGCCGCTACTTCGGCCCCGTGCATATTCTGATCAATAACGCGGGTCAGGCGGCCAGCGCGAAGTTCACGGAGACGGATGAAGCTCTGTGGAATCGGATACTTGCCGTCAATCTGACCGGCACCTATCTATGCAGCCGGCAGGCCGTGCCGGACATGCTGCAGGCCGGGTTCGGCCGCATCGTCAACATCGCCAGTATTGCCGGCTTACGCGGCGGGGCCTACATTTCGGCCTACGTCGCCTCGAAACATGCGGTCATCGGCCTGACGCGCTCGCTGGCACTGGAGTTTGCGGCGAAGAACATCACCGTCAACGCGGTCTGCCCCGGCTATACGGATACCGAATTGGTGCGCAAAGCCGTTGCCAACATCGTGAGCAAAACCGGCCGTAGCGAAGCCCAGGCGCTTGCCTCCCTGGTGGCAACCAACCCGCAGCGGCGGCTGATTACACCCGCGGAGGTCGCGCACACGGTGATGTGGGCCTGCGGCCCCGGCGCCGAGAGCATCACCGGTCAAAGCATCGTGGTTGCAGGCGGCGAGGTCACGTAATGGCGAAAGGCATGTCCAGGGAAAAGACCGCGCTCAAAATCGTCGTCGCACGCACCGTGGATGCGGAGACGCGCGTCCACGACGATCATCATTTGTCGCTGCGCCTGTGGCTGCGCATCCTGTCGTGTACCAACCAGATCGAAAGCCGCATCCGTCAGAACCTGCAGGCGAAGTTCGAGACGACGCTACCGCGCTTCGATCTCATGGCGCAGCTC
>DATCDX010000075.1:0-4733 GCA_036510475.1 Steroidobacteraceae bacterium | reverse complement strand
GAATGGCAGCACTGGAAGCATTTGCGCGATACCGGCGGCTATCACCACATGGACCATTTAGTCGACTCAATCGACCCCATCCTTGCCGCCGGCTTGGAGCATTTCATCGACGCGGACTTCCGGCTTAACCCTGAAGTCTCGATCTTCCCGACGCCGGGTCACACTCCCGGTCATGTCAGCGTGCTGATCGAGTCCCGCGGCGAGCGTGCGGTCATCACCGGCGATCTGATGCACAACCCGATCCAGATCGCCATCCCCGCCACCGAAGCGCGCTTCGACATGGATAAACCGCAGGCGGCGCGCACGCGCTGCGACTTCGTGCAGCGCTTCTGCGATTCCGACACCCTCATCATCGGCAGTCACTTCGCCGAGCCCACCGCAGGCCGCATTGTGAAAGACGGCACCGCGTGGAAACTGAAGGTATGAGCGCCACGTCGAACCACCCTGATCTGTCCGGTCAACACGTGTTCATCACCGGCGCGGCACGCGGCCTGGGCCGGTCAATGGCAGAGACATTGGCCGGGTGCGGCGCCACGGTGGCCGTGACCGACGTCGATGCCGGCGGCTGCGAGGCGGTCGCCAAAGGAATATGCGCCGCGGGCGGCGCGGCGCTCGCCTATGCCGTCGATGTCGCCGAGCGTGACCAGATGATGAACGCCGCCGCGCAATTTGCGAAGGCTTGCGGCCGCATTGACGCCGTGGTCAATAACGCCATGCTGCTGCGCTACGAACCGGTGCAGAACATCACGCCGGAGACGCTCACGCGTATGACTGCCATCGGCATCAACGGCAGCGTCTGGGGTGCACAGGCACTGCTCGCGCACTACGACGCCGCGCGCGGCGGCGCGATCATCAACATGGCTTCCCCCGTGGCGGAAAAGGGCTTCCCCAACACGGCGGCCTACAGCCTGGTGAAGGGCGCCATCGTCACGCTCACCAAGGTGCTGGCGGCCGAATTAGGACCGCGCAATGTGCGCGTCAATGCCATCGCACCGGGGTCGGTACCGACTCCGGGTGCGCTCGGGCTCAACGACAAGGCCGAGTACGAACGGCGCGCGCGCACCATTCCCTTGCGCCGGCTCGGCCGCGAGCAAGACAACGCGGATGCCTGCGCATTTCTGCTGAGCGGCGCGGCGTCCTTCATCAACGGCGAGATTCTGCACGTCGATGGCGGCATTGCCGCCGCAGGATAGATGAATGACCAAAGTGATTCCTGAATTCGATACCGATCCGTTCTCGCGCGAATCGGTCCTGAACGCGCGTGCTGTGGACGATCGGTTGCGCGAGCTTTCGCCTGTGGTCAAGCTGCCGCGGGAAAACATCACACTGCTCGCGCGGCACGAGCACGTGGCCGCCGGCCTCAAGGACTGGAAAAGCTTCTCATCCACCTCACGGCCCTGGCACGATCCGCACTCGGTGCGGCCCGAACTGCTGCTGACAGACGATCCGCCCAAGCACACCCGCGTGCGCGCCGTAGTGGCGAATGCACTCTCGCCGCGCGCATTGACTCATATGGCGGAGGCGTTTCGCCGCGACGCTGCGAGCATTGTCGAGGGTCTGCGCTCACGACAGGGCGAGACCATCGATGCGGTGGACGACATCACTCAACCCTTTGTCTACAAGGTGCTGCCCGACTTGATCGGCCTGCCGCTCGAGGGCCGCGAACACATGTACGCCTTCGGCAACATGGTGTGGGCGACCATGGGGCCGATGAACGAGTTGTTCCATGAAGCCATGCAGAATACCGACGCGGTCATCGCCTGGGCGGGCCGGTGCTGCAATCGTGAAAACCTCGCGCCGGGCGGTCTCGGCATGGCCATGTACGAGGCGGCCGACCGCGGCGAGGTCACGGCGCAGGAAGCGACTCTGCTGGTCGGTATCCTGCTGTCGGCGGCCGCCGATACCACGGTCCTGACCCTCGCCAACACCATTCGCGCTTTCTGCGAATTTCCCGACCAGTACCAGCTGGTGCGCTCGGACCGCACGCTCATCAGGGCCGCGTTCGAGGAAAGCCTGCGCTGGGATTCACCTTCGCGCATGGCCGGACGCATTGCGATGAAGGAAATCGAGCTCGACGGCTACGTGATACCGGAGGGCGAACGCTGCGGACTGATGTTCGCCGCCGCCAACCGCGACCCGCGCCGTTGGGACGCACCGGATCGTTTCGACGTGCGCCGTAACAACCGCGATAATTTAGGCTTCGGCTATGGCGTTCACGCCTGCGTGGGAAGGGTGCTGGCGCTCCTCGAAGCCGAAGCGCTCTTAGGCGCGCTCACCGAGAACATAAATCGCTTCGAGGCTGCGGGCGATCCCGAACCTTGGATGACCACGATTGGCCACGGACCCATTCGTCTGCCGATCAAAGCGGCGTTCGCGCACTAGGTCGCGGCGGAAATAACCATGTCCGAAAGCTTCTGGAAGCGTTCGATATTGGCATTGCTCTCCATCAGACCCGCCGACAGGAAGGTGAACGAGAGATCACGCTCCGGATCGATCCAGAACAGCGTGGTGCCCGCGCCGTAGTTGCCGAAGGTGCCCGGCGAGGCCAGCGTACCGAACATGTGCCGGCAGAGCGCCGTGCCACGCAACGAGAACCCCAGGCCGATGTACCCCGGTGACGGATCCCAACCGCGCTCGCGGCCCCGTGCGGCATACAATTCATTGGGCTTCTCGCCGGTCCAGTTGCGGCGCGCCAGGGCGAGCGTGGCAGGCGACAATAGATGCGCGCCATCGAGAGTGCCGTTCTGCCGGAACATCTCTGCGAAGCGGAACATGTCAGGCACCGTGGAGGCGATGCCCACCCAGGGCATCTCGGCGTGTTCCTCCTCGAACGCACCGTTGGGTCCCAAATTGCCATGCCCGCGATGTCCGATGGGATAGTTGCCGCGAAAATCCGGCACCACTTTGCGCGCCTTCAAATCAGCACGCAGGCCCACCGAGGTGTCCTTCATCTTGAGCGGCGTCAGAACTTCGTCCTGCACGAGTTGGCGATATCCGCGGCGTTTCGGATCGGTGCGGCGCACACATTCCGCCAACAGCACATGATTCGCCAGCGGCGAGTAAGCCACGGTGGTACACGGAGGCTCGGCGGGTTTCACCACTTCGATGACGGCGGCAACCATGTCGTCAAAGCGATCGATGTACATGCCCGGCTTGAGTTCGAAAATGATTGGAAAACCCGCCTGATGCGACAGCAAGTGCCAGATCTGCACCTTCTCGCGCCCGTGGCCGCTGAATTCGGGAATCAGCTCCGAGACGGTAGAGGTCAGCGCGAACAGTCCCTGCTCAATGGCGCGCAGCACCAATGTATTGGTGAACGCCTTGGTGATCGAGAAGATACTGAACACCGAGTCGAGCGCCAGCGGCTGAATCTGCGCGGCATCGGCGGCGCCGATAGCCGACTCCAGCGCGATCTTCCCCGCGCGCGCGACTTTGATGACGGCGCCGTGATACAGCCCGGCCTTGATATCTGCACGAATGACATTCTCGAGATCGGCAAGACGTTGTTGATCCATACCTGGCGATGCCATGGAATCCCCGCGATTCAGTTGAGTGGAGGGCGCCAGTATAGCCAGAGCCTGCCGCCCACATCCGCACCATGAGTAAATGACCCTCTAGGACCAACAAGCGTTCGCTCTCAGATTGAAACAAGCCCAGGGTGATCGTGTATAAAATGGAGGGTCCATTATTTCCGATCGCGCTCGACGAGGTTTCACGATGGCAACCGCACCCACAGTCATGCAATCTTCATCACGAGGCGGCGCATCGTCGCTTGAATCGCTGCTGAACAGCGTCGGCAACACCGCCAAGTTCCTGCGCAATCAACAGGCGGGGCCGAACGTCTATCCGGGCGTGCCTGCGGAATACACCAATTGGCGGGATGAACAGCGTGCTTGGGCGATGAGCTGCGTGCTGTTCAACCAGTCGTACCACATGGCCGAATTGATGATCGAAGGGCCGGACGCGCTCGAATTTCTCAGCGGCCTTGGCATCAATAGTTTCAAGGGCTTCGCTCCCGACAAGGCCAAGCAGTTCGTGCCCTGCAGCCACGACGGCTACGTCATCGGCGATGTGATCCTGTTCTATCTGGCGGAAAACCAGTTCAACATGGTCGGCCGCGCGCCCACGCTCAATTGGGTGTCATACAACGCCGAGATCAGCGGCCGCCGCGTCACCTGCACCTACGACGAACGCACCGCGGCGCGTCCCGATCCGCAAAACCGGCGCCACTACCGCTATCAATTGCAGGGACCGAATGCCTCGAAAGTGGTCGAGTCGGCAACCGGCCGTCCGGCACCGGACCTCAAATTCTTCAACATGTGCTGGATGGAGATCGCCGGCCGCAAAGTGCGCGCACTGCGGCACGGCATGGCCGGGCAGCCCGGCTTCGAATTGATGGGGCCCTGGACCGACGGTCCCGCGATTCACGCGGCCCTGGTGCAGGCCGGCAAGGCCCATGGCCTCAAACTGGTCGGCGCTCGCTGTTACTCCTCCAATACGCTGGAGTCGGGCTGGATACCCTCGCCCCTGCCCGCCATCTACACCGGCGAGAAAATGAAGCCGTATCGGCAGTGGCTGACGGCGAATCACTACGAGGCCAACGCCTCCATCGGCGGAAGTTTCGTCTCCGACAAGGTCGAGGACTACTATCTCACGCCCTGGGAACTCGGTTACGGATTCTTCGTTAAATTCGACCATGAGTTCATCGGCCGCGCAGCGCTGGAAAAGATGGC